>NZ_JAMYUM010000025.1:0-116003 GCF_040322975.1 Mesorhizobium sp. M0074 | reverse complement strand
AGAGCGATGGCAGGCACACGCGTCGAGTTCTGCGCTCTTCACCGTTGTGACTGGCGAAATCGAGAGGTGACGGCCAATCTCCCCCACGAGGGGGGAGATTGGCAGCTTCGGCGCCTCGCTCGGTCAGCAACGTTGGAGATTGGCGAAAGCCGAGATGACGGCCAATCTCCCCCCTCGTGGGGGAGATGTCCGGCAGGACAGAGGGGGGCGCGAAGGAACGCGGCTTTGACTGGCAATGCCGCCCTGCCTGGACTAGGCCCGGTAAATCCACTGCTCCGGCACGCGCACCGAAATCTCCTCGCCGGCCGCGATCGTGCCGGGCCTCTCGACCCAGGCGACGAGCCCGCGCAACCGCTTCGCCGCTTTCGGGAACAGCAGCGCGCCGGCCTCGACGTCGGCCATCCCGGCATTCTCGGCGACCGACCTGCCCGCGATCCGGCAAGGCCCGTTCTGCGCGTCGACCTTGACGGTCGCGCCGCCTTTGAAGAACAGCAGCGTGCCGGACGGCAACATCGAGAGGTGCGGCAGGCCTTCGATCAGGAGATTGGCGCCGATCCATTCCGGCTTGATCTCGGCGATGCCCATCCGTTCGGCGACGATTGCCAGTTCGTCCGCAGCCACGATCGACAATTGCCGTTCGTTGCGCATCTCGGTGCCGCGCGGATACCACGGCTCGCGCCCACCAGAGCGCCGCGTTGTGCCGGCGTGGAAATCGCCGTCGATGCCGTCGAAGCCGAGTTGCAACTTATCCACTGCCCGTGTCTCGAAATGATCGAACGGTGCGAGGTAAAGCGCTGCCACCCTGGCGGCGAGTTTTCGTGACGGGACGACCTCGACTGGCGTTTCGGCTTCGGGAAAAAGATCCAGCATGGGTTCGTGCCTCGCGTGATACGCGCAATTAGCCGCGGTCAGCTCATCAGGTCCAGTCGAAAGCGCTGATGCTCCGATCAAGACGGCTGATGCGACTATGCCAGGCGCGTTCCGATGCTGGTGCCGTTCGCGCCGAGCTAATGCATGTCGCCCAAAAGTGTGCAGCGGTTTTGGGACAACGACATGCGTAAAACAAAATCTAAAGCATGCGCAATAGCGCGCCGCCGATCGAGTAGCCGGCGCCGAAGGCGCAGAGCAGGCCGTAGTCGCCGGCCTTCATGTCGGCATGGTTCTCCGACAGGGCGATGATGGCACCGGCGGCGGCGGTGTTGCCGAGGCGCTCCAGCACCATCGGCGCGCGGTCGTGGTCGACGTCATGGCCGAACGACAGTTTCAGGATCATGGCGTTCATCCGCGCATTGGCCTGATGCAGCCAGAAGCGCCGGATCGCTTGCGGCGTCAGCCCGTGCTCGGCCAGGAATTCGACGATGAATTTGTGGCCGGCAACGGTGACTTCCTTGAACACCTTGTTGCCGATCTGCTTGATCAGATTGCCTTCCAGATCGATCATATACGGATCGTCCTGGGTGGCGCGGGTAAAGTAACCGAGATTGGTGCGGATGCTGTTCGACATCTGCGTCCAGGCGCGCGTGTCGAGCACCTCGAAGCGCCCCGGCCGCTTCTCGCCCTGGGCAAGCCCTTCGACGATCATCGACACGGAAGCGTCGCCGAAGATGAAATGCGTCTGCCGGTCGCGAAAATTAAGATGCCCGGTGATGATCTCCGGCGTCGTCACCAGCACGCGCTTGTGCGCCCCTGCCCGCACCAGATTGACGGCGATGTGCAACGCCGCCGCTGCCGAAGAGCAGCCAAGCCCCATATCGAAGCCGGCGCCTTTCGTCCCCAGCGCCTGCTGCATTTCGATGGCGATCGCCGGATAGGGCCGCTGATGGTGCGAGGCCGAGCAGATCACCAGGTCGATATCCCCCGGCTTCAGCCCGGCATGATCGAGCGCCTTGCCGGCCGAAGCGATGCCGAACTCGGCCTCCAGCGACAGCGCATCGTCGGGCCGCGCCGGGAAGCGCGGCGCCATGCGGGTCGGGTCGAGGATGCCTTCCCGTTCGATGACATGGCGGGTCTGGACGCCCGAGGCATGGACGATGAAGGCACTGTCCGATTTCTGTACCAGCGGCTCGCCCGACACCTCGCGCCGGATGTTCTCCATGTCCACCCAGCTGTTGAAGCTGGCGACGAGTTCCTCATTGGTGATCGAAGCTTCGGGGATTTCAACGCCGATGCCGCTGATGATGACGCGATGCATTTCCAGTTCGTCCCGTGCGCAGGCGTTGCGGCTTCATGTCGACGCCGCAAAAAGCTCGGCGCAACCTCTTTTGCACCTAGCCAGTTTATGCCGGCTTAAATCAAGTCCCTGGGACGGGTCTTTACCAGGCGCAGAGCTTGGTATTGGTCTGCGGGTTGTTCCAGCAGGCACCGTCATCGCGGCTGCGCACGAATTGCCCGGGCAGCGGCACGTTGCGGCGGCCGAGATTGACATAGCCATAGGCAAAACCCGGTCCGTCGATTTCCAGGACGTAGGTCGGATAACCCGGCGCCGAGATGCGAAAGCTGCCGGCATCGTCCAGCGCCCGATAGCTGCACGAGAAATAGCCGTCGTCGCTGGTGAAGCAGCGCGCTCGCTTGGCCTCCGCCGATATAGACAAGGCAAGCACAGCGGCCGCACAAACGCTGCCGCCGAAACCCATCTTTTTCAGTGTCATCATCCATCCCCATGGCCCATGAAGGGCCTTATCCCTGCCCCAGCGAGATGCGCATGACGGCGAAAGCCGGTCAAGCATCCGCTGCTGGCTGTTTTTGGGTGTAGCTAAGAGCTTCTAAGCAGAACGCCGCGCCACGATGAAGAGACGGGGAAAGCGCAGCAATACCTTGCCGCTTGCCGTTTTCGGATAGGCTTCGCTGATCCTGGCCGTGTAGCGCTTCAGGAAAAGCTGCCGCTCGTTCTCGTCGAGCGGATCGAGGAACGGCTTCAGCCCCGTCGACTTCACCCATTCGACGATCGCCTCGGCATCGGCCAGCGGATGGTTGTAGATCGTGTGCCAGATATCGAGCCGATCCGAGAATGGCGACAAAAGGTCGTAATAGAACGCGACCGGCGGCAGCGGCGCGCGGGCCGCGCGCTCGAGCTTTTCGGCAAGCGGCATCTCGGCCGCGGTCTCCCGCATCAGCCGGTGCGAAGGCTCGGCCATATTATCCGGCATCTGCACGGCAAGCGCGCCGCCGGGCGCCAAAAATCCCATCAGCCGCTGGAAGACCGCCGGATGCTCCGGCAGCCATTGAAACACCGCATTGGCAAAGATCACGTCGACCGGTTCGTTCGGCTGCCACGCCGCCGCATCCGCCAAGGCAAAGGTGACGCCGGGCAGGCGCGCCTTCGCCTTCTCGATCATGTCGAGGGAGGTATCGAAGCCGCTGATCTGCGCCTGCGGCCAGCGCTCGACCAGCAATTCGGTCGAATTGCCCGGCCCGCAGCCAATGTCGACCACCCGGCGTGGTTCCGGCACCGGCACCTGCGCAACGAGATCGCGCGCGGGGCGGGTGCGCTCGTCCTCGAATTTCAGGTAGAGGGCGGCGGACCAGTCGGCCATCTTGGTTCCTCAGATCATTTGAGAATTCGCCGCCCTGTAAATGTCTTACCGCGTCAGCCGCTTATACGTCATGCGGTGCGGATTGACCGCGTCCGGGCCGAGGCGGCGGATCTTGTCCTGCTCGTAATCCTCGAAATTGCCTTCGAACCATTCGACGTGGCTGTCGCCCTCGAAGGCGAGGATGTGCGTCGCCAGGCGATCGAGGAACATGCGATCGTGCGAGATGATGACGGCGCAGCCGGCGAAGCTCTCGAGCGCGTCTTCAAGTGCAGCCAGCGTTTCGGTATCGAGATCGTTGGTCGGTTCGTCGAGCAGCAGCACATTGCCGCCGGTCTTCAGCATCTTGGCCAGATGCACGCGGTTGCGCTGGCCGCCGGACAGGTTGCCGACCTTCTGCTGCTGGTCGCCGCCGCGGAAATTGAACGACGCGCAATAGGCGCGGGTGTTGGCTTCGAACTTGCCGAGCTTGACCACTTCGGCGCCGCCCGAGATCTCTTCCCAGACCGTCTTGGTCGGGTCGAGCGCGTCGCGGCTCTGGTCGACATAACCGAGCTTGACCGTCTCGCCGACGCGGATGGTGCCGGCATCGGGCTTTTCCTGGCCGGTGATCATGCGGAACAGCGTCGTCTTGCCGGCGCCGTTCGGGCCGATGACGCCGACGATGCCGCCGGGCGGCAGCTTGAATTCGAGATCGTCGATCAAAAGCGTGTCGCCAAAGCCCTTCGACAAGCCCTCGACCTCGATCACCACATTGCCGAGCCGCTCGCCATGCGGAATGACGATCTGGGTGTCGCTCGGACGCCGCTTGTCGGCTGCATCCAGCAGATCCTGGAACGCCTGGATACGGGCTTTCGACTTGGTCTGCCGGGCTTTCGGGCTGGACTGGATCCACTCGCGCTCGCGGCCGATCGCCCGCTGGCGCGCATCGTCCTCGCGGCCTTCCTGCTTGAGCCGCTTGGCCTTGGCTTCGAGATATTTGGTGTAGTTGCCTTCGTACGGGATACCGCGGCCGCGATCGAGCTCGAGGATCCAGCCGGTGACATTGTCGAGGAAGTAGCGATCGTGGGTGATGATCATCACCGCGCCCGGATAGGCCCGCAGATGCTTTTCCAGCCACGCCGTCGTCTCGGCGTCGAGATGGTTGGTCGGCTCGTCGAGCAGCAGAAGGTCGGGCTGGCGCAGCAAAAGCTGGCAAAGCGCGACGCGACGGCGTTCGCCGCCCGACAGCTTGGTGACATCGGCCTCCTTGGGCGGGCAGCCGAGTGCCTCCATCGCCATCTCGACCTGCTGTTCGAGATCCCAGAGGTTGAGCCGGTCCATCTCGTCCTGCAGCTTGGCCGACTCGTCCGCCGTCTCGTCGGAATAGTTCATCATCAATTCGTTGTAGCGCTCGATGATGGCGGTCTTGGCGGCGACGCCTTCCATGACGTTTTCGAACACGTTCTTGTTCGGATCGAGCGCCGGCTCCTGCGCCAGGTAACCGACGGTAGCACCCTCGGCCAGCCAGGCCTCGCCGCTCCACTCCTTGTCGATGCCGGCCATGATCTTGAGGATCGTCGACTTGCCGGCGCCGTTGGGACCGAGGATGCCGATCTTGGCGTCCGGATAGAAGGACAGATGAATGTTCTCGAGCACCTTCTTGGTGCCGTAGGCCTTGTTGAGGCCGGCCATGTGATAGATGAACTGGCGTGCCACGCGCGCTTTCCCTGAAAAGTCGACTGATGTCGGATTGAATGGAAGTTGGGGGCTATGTAAGCGATGCGGCCGCGAACGGCAAACAGTTTTGGCCCCAAGCGGATTTGGTCGCACCCACAAACGCTTAGCCGCTTCATTTCGTGCCGGCGCCCAGGCGAAAGCTCCGGTTAACCATTCCGCGTCAAACAATGTTGGATGGGAAATCGCTGGCAGCCGCGATTTCGGGGAGAGAGATCGGGCCGTGTTGAACAGTTTCCTGCTTTTTGCCGAAGCGGTTCTCTATTTCGGCATCATGGTCACGCTTTTCCGGTTCAGGGGCCGCATCGGCCTCGGCGTCTTTGTTTGCGCCCTTGGCGTCATGCATTTCCTGGAAACCTATCTCGCCAGCGTCTTCTACGTCGCGCTGCCGTTCGGCATGGTATCGCCGGGTTCGGCCGTGCTGTTTTCCGGCAAGCTGGTCATGCTGCTCCTGCTCTACATCAAGGAGGACGCGGCAACGGTCCGGCAGCCGATTTATGGCCTGCTGCTCGGCAATGCCCTGATGATCGGGCTCGTGCTGATCCTGCGCCTGCACGACATCGCACCGCTGCCCGACGGCAAGCTTCCCGACATCGGCTTCATCGACGAGATGGGCTGGCTGATGGTGTGGGGCACGACGCTGCTGTTCGTCGACGCCATCCTGATCATTCTGCTCTATGAAAAGCTCGGCAAATATCTGCGCAAGGCGCTTTTCACCCGCATCCTGGTCTCCGTCGCCTGCGTGCTCACCTTCGACCAGGCAGGCTTTTTCACGGCGCTGCATTTCGTCACCGGCGCGCCGGTCGCGGTGTTCTTCGGCGGCTGGTTCGCCAAGATGGCAGCGGCCCTGGTCTACAGCACCATGCTGGTCGGCTATATCAGGTGGTTCGAGGCGCGGCAGGTGCCGGCGGCGCGCGGGCTTTCCGACATTTTCGACACGCTGACCTATCGCGAGCGCTATGAGGCGCTGGTCGAGCATGTCGGTCGCGACGGCCTCACCGGCCTCCTGCACAGGGGGCGCTTCGACAGCGATGGCGAGGCCGCCGTCGCCGCCAGCCTGCGGACCGCCAGGGCGCTCAGCCTGCTGATCATCGATGTCGACCACTTCAAATCGATCAACGACCGCTTCGGCCACGCCGAGGGAGACAAGGTGCTGAAAGCCCTGGCAATTTTGCTTGGCGAACTTGTCGGGACCGAAGATCAATTGTTCAGGATCGGCGGTGAGGAATTCGCCATCCTCGGCTGGCGTCCGCAGCCGCTCGCCAGACTGCTGGGCGAAACCGTCAGGCAAGCGGTCAAGACGTCCGCGAGCACCAGCCGGTTCGACATTACCGTCAGCGCCGGCATCTCGACGGTCAGCGAGACGACCCGTTGCCTTGCCGATCTCTTTGCGCTGGCCGACCAGCGTCTCTACAAGGCCAAATCCACGGGACGCGATCGCGTTGTCGGCGAACCGGGCGGCAACGAAGCAGACGCCCGCAACACATGGACCAGGCCGGAGCGCAGCGCCGGCGCGTAACGCTGCCCAGGCCTGCGATTGGCTCAATCAGGATTGTTTGCGCCGCTGCCATCCGCCGATCGCAACCGAAACCGCCATCAGCGCGATCGCCAGCCATTTCAACGCGGTAATAATCGGGCCGGCTTCGATGTCGTAGGCAATGAACAGAAGAATGCCCGGTACCAGCAGGCCGCAGAGCACGAGCGTGATCCGGTTGATCTGCCATGACACTTTTGCCGCAAGCGCCTGGTCGCCGGGCACGGCGACAAGCGCGGCCCGCATTGCCTTCGGCGCCACCAGCGTGGTCGAAAGACGCAGCGAAATCGGCAGGCCGATGCCGATGATCAGGAAGGCGCATGCCGCCAGGAGCAGCGAAAACTTGATCGCACTGGTTTCGGCCGGTACCGGGAACAGCAGCGCCGCCAGCGGCAGGAAGACACAGAATATCCCGAGCGCGGCAATGGCGATGAAGATCGCCGCGTTGACCAGCGTGAACAATTGGTAGGTGCCGCCGCCGACGGGTTTGGCGAGCGTGGTCATGCGCGCCCACTCCACTTCGGTGTAGGAAAAGCCCGGCCACTCCATATGGCCGTCGCGGATCGCCGTCATGCCCTTGGCCCAGAACGCCAGCCGCGCCAGCGCGCCGCCCGTCATACCACTCATCGCCACCCCCTATGAATGATGCCCCCGGGATCATACCATCCCCGGTGCAAAGCGACAGTCGCGTACGGCCTGTTTACTGGAACCCGACGGCATCGACCGCGCCCTTCGGGCAGCCAGCCTTGGCTGTCGGCGCCGAGGCAAGCAGCAGGGCACCGAGCGAAGCGTTCGAAGCGATCGGGCCGGTCAGGCCGAGCGTCAGTTCGCCGATCAGCCGCCTGCCGTTCGAAGGATCGACCACGCAGGACACGCGGACCCGGTCGCCCGCGCCTTTGCCGAAGGCACTGTCGAAGGTGCTGCGGATCTGATCGGATGTCAGTTGCTTGCCGATGTTCTTGATGAAGAGATCGCGCACCGGCGACGCATTCATCGCGCGCATCAGGTTCAAAGCGACGGCGAAATACTCCTGCTGGCTCTTGCCGTAGCAGGTGCCGTGCTTGATCCATTCATGCCTTTCGAGGGCGGATGCGGTGCCCGGCATCACCTGGTCGAGTTCCGCTCGCGTTTTCGGGTCAAGGGTGACCGGCGGCAAGTCTCGCCAGTGCGCCGGATCGTCGTTCGCCTTGTCGCTTGCGGCGACCTGGCAATAGAAATTTCCGTTCGGCTGCGGCCACAACCCATGCAAGGTGAAGTGGGTCGCCTCGAAACCGGCGGCGGTCTGCGCACGGCATTCGGCCTTGCTGGATTTGGTCTCGCAGAAAGCCGGCTGCCAGCTCAGCGCGAAGACATATTCCGGCTTTCCGGACGCCGATGGCTTGTTCGGCTCGGCAGGCGCCGGTGCAGCCGGCATCGTCGACGCGCTGCCGCCCGAAACACGACCGCAGCTGATCTTAACCCAGCGGCGCTCCGGATCGGCGCCCGGCACGCGAATGAGATAGTGCGTGGGCGCGTCCTTGTTGCCGGCCAGCAGATCATAACTCTGACCAGCCGCGGTCGAGACATTGCCGGGATTCTTGCCGCTCTTGATCGCCTGCGTTGCCGGACAGGCGGCATCGGCGACGAAAGAGCCGGTCATCTTCACATCGGCGCGCGCCGCGCTTGCGCCAGCAAACGCAAGAAACACCGCCCCCCATATCGCCCAAATCCGCATTCCGGCACTCCTCGTGATTCACGCCGCAAGCTAGAAACTTGCGACATGTCAGAATTACGATTTCTTTCGCCCGGCCGTAAAAACAATCGCCAGCGCATTGAGACGGCTCCCGCGCGGTCGATCAGGATCCGCCCGCCTCCACCCGTTCCGTCAGGGTGCGCAGCAGATCAAGCGAGGCTTTCAGCGCGTCGGCGTCCATACCCTCCGAAACACGGTTCGCCCAAACATGCTGGCGTGTGCCGATATTCTTGACCGCTGCCCGGCCGGCATCGGTTATCGACAACAGCTTGGCGCGGCGATGCGCCGGGTTGTCGGCGTAGGCGGCAAGCCCCTCCGCAGCCAGTATGTCGGCCAGCCGCTGTACACTCTGACGGGCGAGACCCATGTCGCGGGCGATGTCGGCCACAGATTTCGGCTCCTTCAAAACTGCACCCAAAACCTGCCAGCGCGCTGCCGTCAGCCCGGTTGGAGCGGCCAGCCGCTCGGCCGCATCCAGAAAACTGCCGTTCATCCTGAACACGGCAAGCACCAGTTCGGTGAGCACATTTGCCGCTTCGGTCCTGGTCGTCATTTCTGGCCGGCCTCGATGGTCGCGACGAAATTATTAACGGCTTCGGCTACGACCTCCGGCTTGTCAAGCATCACCCAATGGCCGCTGCCCGCCACGATCTGGCGCGGAATGTCCGTGCGCAGCCGATAGAGCGCGGCTGGAGTGTCACTGGCCTCGGTAGCCAATACGAACATAGGCCCGCGATACGCATCGAGTGCCGGCTCCGGGTTCCATTCGGCCAGTGCCTTGCCGACACCTGCCCTCGCCGCCGGATCGACCACTGCCGCATCGGCCAGAACACGCTGGCGAACAGCCGCGTTAGGGCCGGCAATCGACGTGTAATAGGCGTTCAGGACATCACGGCCTTGCGGACCGGCCAGATCGCGGACAAAGCCGTCACGAATCGCCTGCGGCAGCGCACGAGGATCGGTCGCCGGGTCGACGAGCAAGACACCGGCGACCCGGTCGGCATGGCTGGCGGCATAAGCGAGCGCCACGCCACCGCCGCCGCTGTGCGCGACAATGAGAAACCGCTTCAGGCCAAACGCGTCGGCCACGGCACCGACATCCATTGCACGACCGTCATAACCATAGTCACCGTCCTGCGCCGGCGCGGAGGCGCCATGACCGCGAAAATCGAAGGCTACCGCCTCGCGGCCTTCGACGGAGAGCTGCATCACCCGGTCCCAGTGGGAAGCGCGGCTGCAATCTCCATGCAGGAACATGATCGGCAGGCCATTGCCGGCGTTGATCCTATAAGTGGCAAGCTGGCCTTGCGGGCCTGGAACAGTGGACGTCATCATGGATCATCTCCCTGGTTTCCTGACTGAACGCAGCAATCCCTGACAACAGGGTGGCCGTCGTGAAGGCGAAGCCCGCCAGCAAGATTGCACGCCGCGAAATGGCCCCGGTGGTTTTCATAGTCATACCCCCAATCTGCCGCTGACCATTTGACAGTATGCTGTCATGTAGTCACATTGACAGCATGCTGTCAACTACCGTCGAATGGGTACCCTACGTCCCTTGACGTCGATCGCTGCGTCGCCCAACAGTCGCCGACGGGAGCGAGACATGCCATTTGACAAGCAGAGGATGCTGGCATCGCCGACCGGCGCCGAGCTCAACCTTTATGTGAAACACGCCATCGGCCAACCGCGCGCCATTGTCCAGGTCAATCACGGGTTGGCCGAGCACGCGGCGCGCTATGCCCGTTTCGCCGATTTCCTTGGCGAGCGCGGCTACCAGGTCTACGCGCACGACCACCGTGGCCACGGCGCCACCAAGGCGCCCGACGCACCACCTGGCAGGTTCGCCGATGCGGATGGCGGTGCCAAGGTCATCGCCGATGTCGCCGCCGTCCATGATCTCATCGCCAGGGAACAACCTGGCCTGCCGGTCATCGTCTTCGGCCACTCCTTGGGCGCGTCGATCGCGCTGAACTTTGTCCTCCGCCACTCGGCGCGCATCCATGCCGCCGCGATCTGGAACGGCAATTTCTCGGCCGGACTGCTCGGCCAAATCGCGCTGGCCATGCTTGGTTGGGAAAAGTTCCGGCTTGGCTCAGACGTGCCGTCGCGCCTGCTGCCCCGGCTGACGTTCCGGGCCTGGGGCAAGGCGGTGCCCAATCACCGGACGCCGTTCGACTGGCTGTCGCGCGATGCCGTTGAAGTCGAGAAATACATCGCCGACCCGCTTTGCGGCTGGGACGCGTCGGTGTCGATGTGGCAGGACATCGTCATGATGACGCTGCATTGCGGCAGCGACCGCAATTTTTCCGGCGTGCGGCGCGACCTGTTCGTCAATCTGGTCGGAGGCGAGCAAGATCCGGCCTCGGACGGCGGCAAGGCGGTCAGCCATCTTGCCGGCCGGATGCACATGATGGGTTTTTCGAATCTCGTTTCAAAGGTTTACGCCAAAACCCGCCACGAAAGCCTGAACGAGATCAACCGAGACATCATCATGGAGGATTTTGCCGCCTGGGCCGACCGCGTGCTGAGGGCACAGTGATACTGGCCCATTGCAAGGGCCGTGACAGCGGCGCGCGGGATTGATAGAGGCTGCGCTTTCGATCAACCACGGTGATCCATGACTGAGCCTCCGCTCAAAGGCATCCGCGTCATCGAACTCGCACGCATCCTCGCCGGGCCATGGGCCGGACAGCTGCTTGCCGACCTCGGCGCCGACGTGATCAAGGTCGAGAGCCCGGACGGCGGCGACGACACCCGCAAATGGGGACCGCCCTTCGTCATCGGCCATGACGGCGAGAACCTTTCGGCCGCTTATTACCATTCCTGCAACCGCGGCAAGCGCTCCATCGCCATCGACTTCTCGACGCCCGAGGGTGCCGAGACGGTGCGCCGGCTGGTCGCGACATCGGATGTGCTGATCGAAAACTTCAAAGTCGGCGGACTGAAGAAATACGGCCTCGACTATGACAGCCTGAGGAAAATCAACTCGCGGCTGATCTATTGCTCGATCACCGGTTTTGGCCAGTCGGGACCGTATGCGCCGCGTGCCGGCTATGATTTCATCATCCAGGGCATGGCCGGCATGATGTCGATCACCGGCGAAGCCGGCCGCGAACCGCAAAAGGCGGGCGTCGCTATATCGGATGTTTTCACCGGGCTTTATTCGGTCATCGCCATCCAGGCGGCGCTTCGCCATGCCGAGAAGACCGGCGAAGGCCAGCATATCGACATGGCGCTCTACGACACCCAGATCTCGACGCTCGGCAACCAGAACCTCAACTATCTCGTCTCCGGACAGTCGCCGGTGCAGATGGGCAATGCGCATATGAACATCGCGCCCTACGAAGTGGTGCCGGTGAAAAATGGCCACATCATCCTGGCGGTCGGCAATGACGGCCAGTTCGCAAAGTTCTGCGCTGCCGTCGGCCTCGACGAGCTGGCGTCGAACCCTGACTTCGCCACCAATCCCGCCCGCGTCGCCAACCGGGCAAAGCTGCGCGAGCATATGATCGAGGCGCTGAAAGCCTTCGATCGCGACCCGTTGCTGGCCAGACTTGAGACTGCCGGAGTGCCGGCCAGCCCGATCAACAACATCGGCCAGATGTTTGCCGACCCGCAGACCATAGCGCGCGGCATGCGGCTCGACCTCGATGACGGCCATGGCAATCTCTTGCCCTCGGTGCGGGCGCCGATGGTCATGTCCGGCACGCCACTGGTCTATGAGCGCCCGTCGCCGCGTCTCGGCGAACACACCGAAGAAATCCTTGCCGAACTGGAGAGGTCAGGAAAATGAAGACCGGCGGACAACTCATCGTCGATGCGCTCGAAGCCAACGGAACGGACCGTATCTATTGCGTACCTGGCGAATCCTATCTGGCGGTGCTCGACGCGCTGCATGATTCACCGATCCGCACAATCGTCTGCCGCCAGGAGGGCGGTGCCGCAATGATGGCCGACTGCCATGGCCGCCTAACCGGCAGGCCCGGCATCTGCTTCGTCACCCGTGGCCCAGGCGCCACCAATGCCTCGGCCGGCATCCACATCGCGATGCAGGATTCAGTCCCCCTCATCCTGTTCATTGGCCAGGTCGCCAGCCACGCCAAGGGGCGCGAGGCCTTCCAGGAGGTCGACTACGTCAGGTTCTTCGGCGATATCGCCAAATGGGTGGTCGAGATCGACGACGCCGCACGCATACCCGAATTCGTCACACGCGCCTTTGCGGTGGCGACGTCCGGTCGCCCGGGCCCGGTCGTCATCTCGCTGCCCGAGGACATGCTGACCAGCCTCGCCGAGGCACCGGACGCCCGGCATTACACCCCTGTCGAGACGCAGCCCGGCGAAGCCGAGCTCGACGCACTGGAAGTGTTGCTCAACAAGGCAAAGCGGCCCTTCGTCATCCTCGGCGGTACGCGCTGGGACGCGCAGGCCGTTGCACGGATGCGGACGATAGCCGAAGCCTGGTCGCTGCCGGTCGGCTGCTCCTTCCGGCGCCAGATGCTGTTCGACCATCTCCACCCGAACTATGCCGGCGATGTCGGCATCGGCATCAATCCCAAGGTAGCAACCGCCATCAAGCAGGCCGACCTTGTGCTGCTGATCGGCGGCCGCATGGGCGAGATGCCGTCATCCGACTACACGCTGCTGAAGAGTCCCTACCCCGACCAGACGCTGGTCCATATCCATGCCGACGCCGGCGAACTCGGCCGCGTCTACCGGCCGGCGCTGGCGATCAATGCCTCGCCTGCCGCTTTCGTCGAAGCCTTTGCCAGACGCAAGCCGGCCGCAACGCCGGTGTGGGCGGCTGAGGCAGCGAAGCTGCACGCCGCCTATCTCGACTGGTCGACGCCTCCGGAGAGCGGCCCCGGCGCCGTCCAGATGGGGCCGATCATGAATTATCTCGAAACGATTCTGCCGGACGACGCCATCCTCGCCAACGGCGCCGGCAACTACGCCACCTGGGTGCATCGCTACCATCGCTTCCGGCGTTTCGGCACGCAGGCAGCACCTACATCCGGCTCGATGGGCTACGGCACGCCGGCGGCGGTCGCCGCCAAGCAGCTTTTCCCAGACCGCGACGTGATCGCCTTCGCCGGCGACGGCTGTTTCCTGATGAACGGCCAGGAATTCGCCACCGCCGTGCAATACGGGCTGCCGATCATCGTCATCGTCGTCAACAATGGCATCTACGGCACCATCCGCATGCATCAGGAGCGCGAATATCCCGGCCGTGTCGTCGCCACGGACTTGAAGAATCCCGACTTTGCTGCTTTGGCCCGTGCCTATGGCGGCCATGGCGAGACGGTGGAAAAGACCGCCGACTTCGCCGCGGCCTTCGAGCGAGCGCGGGCCAGCGGCAAGCCGTCGATCGTAGAGATCAGGCTCGACCCTGAAGCCATCACGCCGACCCGCACGATGACCCAGATTCGCGACAAGGCCTGACAAAACAGGATGATTGCCCTGTTTTGTCGTCGTGATCTGCCTATTTGGCCTTCTCGATCTGGCCGCGGATCTCGCCGTCCGCGTGGGCCGCGGTGTGGATGTTGACGTAATATTTGCCAGCCTCAAGATCGGTGGCCTGGGCATCAGTCAATGTCGCCGAACCCTTGATCGGGCTCTTCAGCTTGCCTTCGAACGGCACCACTGGATCGGCGTTTTGACCCTTTGCCGCCGGGCCGTGAATGTGTGCGGCCTTCGCCGGCCCGCTGAGGCCGGAATATCTCACGGTCCAGCTGAGTTTCTTGGTGGCGGTGTTGAACCTGAGCGTGGCGGTGCCCTTGCCCTTCGTGGTGACGGGCGGGTTCTGCTCAGCGCCATTGAGCGTCGCCGTCATCTTTACGGTTTCGGCCAGAGCCGGTGACACCGAGAAGATGGTTGCAGAAATGGCCAGCGCCGAAAGCATCGGCGTGAAGGACTGGATGCGCATGGAAACCTCCGTTGTGGCACCTTTGAAGCGGATGCATCGGCACAACGATTTTGCGAGCGGATGTTTCCGCCGGTAACGTTCATTTTACATCCCACTAAAAAGGGGCGGTCGCCCGCCCCTTTTCCGCTACAAGCCAGTTTGACAGCCCTATTTGATGGCCTTGTCGGTGATCGCCGTCGTGTAGGCGCCGGTAGGCTCCTTGCTGATGATCTTCTGGTCGAGCAGCGCCTTGGCGGTGCGCTCGTAGGTCGCCGGATCGAGCTTGCCATCGGCATTGTCGATCAGCTTGGCGACTTCGCCCATCATGCGCTTCTGGTGATTCTCGTCCTGGCCGCCATTGTCCATGACGATGCCGGCCGCTTCGTCGGAATTGTCGACGGCGTATTTCCAACCCTTCATCGAAGCGCGCACGAAACGCACCATCTTGTCCTCGAAGGCCGGATCCTTGAGCTTGTCCTCCAGGGCATAGAGCCCGTCTTCGAGGAGATCGTTGCCCATGGCGGAATAGTTGAAGACGGTCAGCTCTTCCGGCTTGTAGCCGGCGTCGATGAGCTGCCAGTACTCGTTGTAGGTCATGACCGAAATGCAATCCGCCTGCTTCTGGATCAGCGGCTGCACGTCAAAGCTCTGCTTGAGCACGGTGACGCCGTCCGGCCCGCCATCGGTCTTGAGGCCAAGCTTGTTCATCCAGGCATAGAACGGATACTCGTTGCCGAAGAACCAGACGCCGAGCGTGTGGCCCTTGAAATCGGCTTCGGTCTTGACCGGGCCGTCCTTCGGGCAGACCAGCTCCATGCCGGCCTTCTTGAACGGCTGGGCAATGTTGACCAGCGGCACGCCCTTTTCGCGCGCAGCCAGCGCGCCGCCCATCCAGTCGACGATGACGTCGGCGCCGCCGCCGGCGATGACCTGCTCGGGCGCAATGTCCGGTCCGCCGGGCTTGATGTCGACGTCGAGGCCCTCGGCTTCATAGAAGCCCTTGGCCTTGGCGACATAATAGCCGGCGAACTGGGCCTGCGTGACCCATTTCAGCTGCAGCGTCACCTTGTCCGCGGCCAACGCCTGGAACGCGGCAAGCGACATCGCGCCGGCCAGCATCGAAACAACAAGTCTTTTCATGTTTTTACCCTCTGAAGTTAGCGCCCTAAACCCACCGCCCCTATCCACCACGGACAGAGGGATGCCAAAACGTGACTGCTCTCTCGAAAAGAGCGACCACGCCATAAAAGACCGAACCCGCAAGTGCTGCAACTGCGATTTCCGCCCACACCATGTCGATGTTCATCCGCCCGACTTCCGTCGAAATGCGGAATCCCATGCCGACCACCGGCGTGCCGAAGAACTCGGCGACGATGGCGCCGATCAGCGCCAGCGTCGAATTGATCTTCAACGCATTGAAGATGAAGGGTGCCGCCGCCGGCAGCCGCAGCTTGAACAGCGTCTGCCAGTAGCTCGAGGCATAGGTGCGCATCAGGTCGCGCTCCATATGGCCGGAGGCGGCAAGCCCGGCGACGGTGTTCACCAGCATCGGGAAGAAGGTCATGATGATGACCACCGCTGCCTTCGACTGCCAGTCGAAGCCGAACCACATGACCATGATCGGCGCGACGCCGATGATCGGCAGCGCCGACACCATATTGCCGATCGGCAAAAGCCCGCGCCGCAGGAACGGCACGCGGTCGGCGGCGATGGCAACGAGGAAGCCGGCGCTGCTCCCCGCCACATAGCCGAAGATAACCGCCTTGAAGATGGTCTGCCTGACATCGGCCCCCAGCACCGGCAGCGAGCCGACGATGCGTGCACCGATGGCGCTTGGCGGCGGCAACAGGATGAAGGGAATGCCGGCACCACGCGTCACCGCCTCCCAGATGATCAGGATCCAGGCGCCGAAGATGGCCGGAATGATCAGGCGCAGGGCGGTTGACGCCCAGCGCGATGTCGGGCGAAACGACGACAGGACCGTTACGCAGCGCCAGGCCAAAAACCACGCCGCGACGAGCAGCAGATAGAAGGATGCGCGAGCGCTGCCCTCATTGCCGGTTATGCCGGCGAGCAGCATCCACGCTGCGCCGTGCGCGCCAAGGAACAGCAACACCACCCCGATCATCGGTGGAAAGTTGTCGGCCTCGATTGCCACGAGCAGCAAAATGAAAATCAAAACCGTAGTTGCCATGCCGTAACCGGGCGTAGCACTGACGAGCGGCCAAAGAAGCAGCGCGCCGGCAAGCAGGACAAGCGCGGCATACCCCTGCCAGGATCGAGGCGTGATTGAGGAAAGGCTCAGGATGGAGCTCATGCCGGCCTCCCGCCCATGGCGCGGTCGACAAGGCGCCCGGCGATGCCGACGACCATCACCAGCAGCGCCGCGACCACCGACCCGGCAACCAGAGCCGACCAGATGTCGATGGTCTGGCTGTAATAGGCGCCGGCGAGCAATTTGGCGCCGATGCCGGCGACGGCGCCGGTCGGCAACTCGCCGACGATGGCGCCGACCAGGCTGGCGGCCACCGCCACCTTCATCGAGGTGAACAGGAACGGCACCGAAGCCGGCACGCGCAATTTCCAGAAGGTCTGCGAGGCACTGGCATTATAGGTGTGCATCAGGTCGAGATGGGTGAGCTCGGGCGAGCGCAGTCCCTTCACCATGCCGACCGCCACCGGGAAGAACGACAGATAGGTCGAGATCAGCGCCTTCGGGATAAGCCCGGTGATGCCGACCGCCGCCAGCACGACAATGATCATCGGCGCCACCGCCAGGATCGGAATGGTCTGCGAGGCGATGATCCACGGCATCAGACTGCGGTCGAGCGTCGCCACATGCACGATGCCGACGGCGATGACGATGCCGAGCGCCGTGCCGAAAGCAAAGCCGAGCAGCGTCGACGACAACGTCACCCAGGCATTGTAGACAAGGCTGCGGTTCGAGGTGATGCTACGCAGAAAGGTGTTTTCGAAAAAATTCACCGCCACCTGATGCGGCGCCGGCAGCGTCGGCTTCGGCTGTACCAGCGTCTTGCCGATGAATTCCACAATACCCGGTGTCTGATTGGCGCGGCGGTCGAGATCGCGCTGGAACGGCGCGTTGAGGATGACAGCCATGACGTACCAGACAACGACGACGCCCAGAAGGATCGAGGTCACCGGAACGATCTTGTCGCGAAACGAGTCCATCTAGCAGGCCTCGCAGGATGGGTGCCCTCCTCTCCCCAACGGGGAGAGGGTGGCCGGAGCGAAGCGGAGGCCGGGTGAGGGGGTAGAAATCTTTCCGTCGAGGCAAGCCAAGATCGTATCAAGGACCGCTCGGCGTTCGGCCAAGACTTCATGGTTCCAGAACCGAAGAACGGAATACCCGAGACCATTCAGCCAAGCAGTTCTCGCGGCATCGGTTGGAGATTCCGCGTGCTGGCTGCCGTCGATTTCCACGATCAGCGCGCTCTCACGACAGACGAAATCTGCAAAGAACGGCCCAAGCGGCACTTGCCTCACAAATTTGTAGCCGTTGAGATGGCGCCCTCTTAGTTCCCCCCAAAGCCTGTATTCAGCCTCGGTCTCGTCAAACCGCAGCTTTCGAGCGCGAGCGGTCGCCCCGATCTTTCTTTTGGTCGGATCCGCCAAGGCCCCCTCACCCGACCTCCGCTTCGCTCCGGCCACCCTCTCCCCGTTGGGGAGAGGAGGGAGCTCATCTTCCGCCGCCTCAATCATCATAGCTGTGCCCTGCCCTCAGCCCGTCCCGCACGCGTGCCGCGATGGCCAGGAACTCCGGCGTCTCGCGGATATCGAGCGGCCGCTTTTTCGGCAGCGTCGATTCTATGACGTCGCTGACACGCCCCGGGCGCGGCGACATGACGATGATGCGCGTCGACAGATAGACCGCCTCAGGGATCGAATGGGTGACGAAGCAGATGGTCTTGTTGGTCCGCTCCCAAAGCTCCAGCAGCTGTTCGTTGAGATGGTCGCGCACGATCTCGTCCAGCGCGCCGAACGGCTCGTCCATCAACAAAAGATCGGCATCGAAAGCCAGCGCCCGTGCGATCGAGGCGCGCTGCTGCATGCCGCCCGAAAGCTGCCAGGGGTATTTCTTCTCGAAGCCGCCGAGGTTGACAAGGTCGAGGGTTCGCTTGATGCGCGCCGCCTGCTCCGCCCTGGACAGGCCCATGATCTCCAGCGGCAGTGCCACATTGCGCTCGATCGTGCGCCACGGATAAAGTGCGGCCGCCTGGAAGACATAGCCATAGGCGCGGCTCTGGCGCGCCTGCTCGGGCGTCATGCCGTTGACGGAGATGGCTCCCGATGTCGGCTTCTCCAGATCGGCGATGACGCGCAGCAAGGTCGTCTTGCCGCAGCCGGAGGGCCCGATGAAGGACACGAATTCACCCTTGCCGATCGTCAGGTCGACGTTCGACAGCGCCTGCACCGGACCATCATTGGTCTGGAAGGTCAGGCCAAGCTTGCTTGCCGAAACAACGGCTGGCGATACTCCCGTCATCGGCCGTAGCCTGTCGCTTCCGGCCACTGCGGCGCCGGCCGGAATCCCATTGATTTTACCCCGATGTTGCTTTCCACTCGCCCAGTCCTACTCGCCCCAGTTCTACGCGCCCCAGTTCTACGCGCCCTTGTCCCATCAGATAGACGCCCGGAGTTGCCCCGATGTCGCCCAAACCGACTTGCCATCTTATCCGCCCTGAAAGCTCTTATGAAGGCAAGCAGGGCCTGAGTTATTTCGCCGGTATCGCCGCCGAAACAGTCGGCTCGTCCGGCATCTGCATGCATCTGCTGACCATGCCGCCGGGTGCCCGCGCCAAGGCGCATATGCACGAAAACCATGAAACCGCGATCTATGTGCTCTCCGGCGAAGTCCATACCTGGTATGGCGACCGGCTCGAACAGCATATCGTGGTCAAGGCCGGCGATCTTTTCTATATTCCCCCCGGCGTGCCGCATCTGCCGGCCAATCTGAGCGACGGCCCCGCCTCGGCCGTCATTGCCCGCACCGATCCCAACGAACAGGAAAGCGTCGTCCTGCTGCCGGAACTGGACGGGTTGGTCGCCTGACGCCGGCATCGAGGCAGCGGTCGCCATCGGCACCGTCACGAACATGATTTCAGCGGCCCTATCTCCTCAAGGCCGGGAATGGTCACGAAGAAACCGTCCCCTCCTCTGTTGATGACCTTGACGACATCCGTGGTCGTGCCCTCCTCGCCCTCGGCGAAACAGGTGGAGTTCAACAACTGGGTGCCAGGCATCGTCGCCAATCGCTGTGCGAACTCGCAGCCGCTGCCATAGGTTTCGACGCGGTCGGCGGTCAGCACGACATAATCGTCGCTGTCCTGATAACCGAGCCGTACGCCAGCGCAACCGACCTCATTGCCATAGGAGCCGGCAAGGACGTCAGCCGCCGCCGGCCCGGCGGCAAGGATCACCGCGGCCATTGAGATAATCGCTCCGTGGCTCCCCAAGCTCAAACGCCCGTCGCCGGGATGCCTGTACGTTCCACCTTGCGCGGCGCGGAAATCTCCTTCCAGGTCGACAGGGCCCGGTTGACCGCCGCGTTCGGCTCGCGAGCGACGAACTCGCCATGGCCGGGCTTCGCCTTGACCTCGTTTTCCTCGATCGACAGTTCGCCGCGCGAGAAGACGAAGCGCGGCAGGCCGGTTACCTCAAAACCTTCGAAGACATTGTAGTCGATCACCGATTGCTGCTTCTTGGCCGTGATCTTCTTCTTGCGCTTCGGATCCCAGACGACGATGTCGGCATCCGCGCCTTCGACGATGGCGCCCTTCTTCGGATACATGTTGAGGATCTTGGCGATGTTGGTCGAGGTCACCGCGACGAACTCATTCATCGTCAGCCGGCCGGTGTTGACGCCGGTCGTCCACAGCACCGGCAAACGATCCTCGAGCCCGCCCGTGCCGTTCGGGATCTTGGTGAAGTCGCCGACGCCGTTGCGCTTTTGTTTGGTGGTGAAGGCACAATGGTCGGTCGCCACCACTTGCAGTGATCCGGCCTGCAGGCCCGCCCACAGCGAATCCTGGTGCCATTTGTTGCGGAAGGGCGGGCTCATGACGCGCCGCGCCGCATGGTCCCAGTCCTTGTTGAAATATTCGCTCTCGTCCAGCGTCAGGTGCTGGATCAGCGGCTCGCCGAATACCCGCATGCCTTTCTGGCGCGCGCGGCGGATGGCTTCGTGCGCCTGCTCGCAGGAGACATGCACGACATAGAGCGGCACGCCGGCCATGTCGGCGATCATGATGGCGCGGTTGGTCGCCTCGCCTTCCACTTCCGGCGGACGCGAATAGGCGTGCCCTTCGGGGCCACTATTGCCCGCCGCCAGCAGCTTCTGCGACAGCGCCGCCACCACGTCGCCATTCTCGGCATGGACCAGCGGCAGCGCGCCGAGATCGGCACAGCGCTGGAACGACGAATAGAGCTCGTCGTCATCGACCATCAGCGCGCCCTTGTAGGCCATGAAATGCTTGAACGAGGTAATGCCCCTGTCGACGACGGTGGCCATCTCGTCGAACACCTGCTTGCCCCACCAGGTGATCGCCATGTGGAAGGAATAGTCGCAGGACGCCTTCGAAGTCTTGTTGTCCCACATCTGCAGGGCCTCGAGCAGCGATTGCTGCGGCGCCGGCAGGCAGAAATCGACGACCATGGTCGTGCCGCCGGCAAGTGCTGCTCGCGTGCCGGATTCGAAATCGTCGGCCGAATAGGTGCCCATGAACGGCATTTCGAGATGGGTATGCGGGTCGATGCCGCCCGGCATCACATAGCAGCCGCTGGCGTCGAACTCATGGTCGCCATGCAGGTCAGGGCCGATCGCGATGATTTTGCCGTGCTTGAACAGCACATCGGCCTTCCACGTCCGGTCGGCGGTGACGATGGTGCCATTCTTGATGACTTTGGACATTTTCTTGTTCCCTTGTTTCGTTCGCGCTTCTTTGTGAGCGCCTTGCTTGATCAGGTCGGTTCAGCGTCGAGGAACCCTGAACGGCCTCTAAATGACTCCAACTTCCCGCAATATCTCCTCGACGCAACCATCGAAGGAATTTGCCAAGTCTCCAGTCGAAAACCTGAGCACACGATAGCCCTGTCGGCCAAACCATGCATCGCGTATGCGGTCCTTCTCCATTTGCTCCGGCGTAAAGTGATGCTCTCCATCCACCTCGATGACGAGGTTCTTCTCGTGCAGAACGAAGTCCGCAATATAAGGCCCAATCGGCGCCTGCTTCCTTGCATGTAACCCGTAGAGGCGACGGAACTCCTTCAGCTCGGACCAGAGCTTACGCTCGCCCTCTGTCATGTTCCGGCGCAACATTCTTGCACGCTTGATGGCGGCTGGATCGATCGCGGTCGGTGCCAAGACGAGTACCCCCACCCTCAATCCCTCCCCACAAGGGGGAGGGAGGCTTGGTGCCGCGCTGTCACAGCTGAACCCATCAAAGCTTTCGCCATAGAAAAAGGCGTCGGCATTGCTAGCCCCCCTTGTGGCAAGGCAATCGCATTTGGATTCTTACGAAGATGGACCCCCACCCTAACCCTCCCCACAAGGGGGAGGGAACGCTGCCGCGCGCCCTTACTTCCCCTTTTGGCGCCGAAAGGCAGGCAATTTGCCGAGATCAGCGCCAACGGAAGTCTCCCTCCCCCTTGTGGGGAGGGGTTAGGGGTGGGGGTACGGCGCCAACATCTCACCCCACAATCTCCGCCGTGTCGACCACCGCATGGAACAGCACGTCGGCGCCGGCCGCTGCCCATTCCTTGGTGATTTCCTCGGCCTCGTTGTGGCTGAGACCGTCGACGCAGGGGCACATCACCATTGCGGTGGGTGCGACGCGGTTGATCCAGCAGGCGTCATGGCCGGCGCCGGAGACGATGTTGCGATGCGTATATCCCAGGCGCTCCGCCGCATCCCGCACAGCCTTGACGCAGCCCGCGTCGAAAGTGACCGGGTCGAAATGGCCGACCTGCTCGATTTGATATTTGATGTCGAGCGCGTCGCAGATCGTGTCGATGCCTTCGCGGATGCGCTCGTCCATGGCGTCCAGCACCTCCTTTTCCGGCGAGCGGATGTCGATGGTGAAGACGGTGCGCCCGGCAATGATGTTACGCGAGTTCGGATAGACCTCCATATGGCCGACCGCGCCGACGGCGTCGGGTTGGTAGTCCATGGCGATCTCGTGCACCAATTCGATCACCCGCGCCATGCCGAGCCCGGCATTGCGCC
Organism: Mesorhizobium sp. M0074; assembly: GCF_040322975.1. NCBI lineage: Bacteria > Pseudomonadati > Pseudomonadota > Alphaproteobacteria > Hyphomicrobiales > Phyllobacteriaceae > Mesorhizobium > Mesorhizobium sp. M0074. The sequence goes on along the minus strand of NZ_JAMYUM010000025.1, from coordinate 93,344 downwards.
GCTTCGGCATCGGCGTCGAGCCGGTATGCGCCTCCTTGCCGGTCAACGTCACCTGCAGCCATTTCAGTCCCTGGCCATGGGTGACGACACCAATGTCGATGCCCTCGTCCTCGAGGATCGGGCCCTGCTCGATATGCAATTCGAAGAAGGCGTGGATCTTGCGCTCGCCGACTTTCTCGGTGCCCTTCCAGCCGATCCGTTCGAGCTCCTCGCCGAATTTCTTGCCATCCTTGTCGACATGCGAATAGACGTCGGCCTGATCGAGCACGCCGGCGAATACCCCGGACGCCATCATCGCCGGCGCAAAGCGGGCGCCTTCCTCGTTGGTCCAGTTGGTGACGACGATCGGATGCTTTGTCTTGATGCCGAGATCGTTGAGCGAGCGCACGACCTCCAGCCCGCCGAGCACGCCGAGCACACCATCATACTTGCCGCCGGTCGGCTGGGTGTCGAGATGGCTGCCGACATAGACCGGCGGCAGGCTGGCATCGGTGCCTTCGCGACGGGCAAACATCGTGCCCATCTCGTCGACGCCCATTTCGAGCCCCGCCTCATCGCACCAGCGCTTGAACAGATGCCGCCCTTCGCCGTCCTCGTCGGTAACGGTCTGGCGATTGTTGCCGCCGGCAATGCCGGGGCCGATCTTCGCCATCTCCATTATCGAATCCCACAAACGGTCTGAATTGATTCGCAGATTCTCGCCGGGGGCGGCCATATTCTAAAACCTCATTGGTTGTGGCACGTCAGCGTCCCCCTCCCCCTCGAGGGGAGGGTGGCCGCGAAGCGGCCGGGTGGGGTCGGCTGACATGCGCGCGACCTTCTCCTTGACCACCTGTGCGACATGCCAGGCGCTGTTTATGACATCGGGCTCATCGACGCGAAAGATATCGAACCCGAGCGATCGCAGATAGGCATCACGGACGGCGTCGTGCCGTTTGCCCTTCTCCTGTTCGTGCAGATCACCATCGACTTCAACGACCAGCTTTACCGCAAGGCAAGCAAAGTCGACGATATAAGGCCCGATCGGACACTGGCGGCGGAACTTGATGCCGGCCGATTTCAATTCGCGCAGTTCATACCACAGCAGGGATTCGCCTTTGGTCGCATGAACTCGAAGCGCGCGCGCCTTTTGGCGCATTTCGAAGCTCACGCGGGTCCGGGGCATCACAGGCACCTATGCGGCCGAAGGTCAGGCTGGCGCACTGCCGCACCGACCCCACCCGGCCGCTTCGCGGCCACCCTCCCCTCGAGGGGGAGGGAAAGCTGCGGCAAATTCGTCAATCCACCGCCCTCAGCACTTCGCGCACATGATCGATCAATTCGTTGATCTGGCCTTTGGTGATGATCAGCGGCGGCGATAGCGCGATGATGTCGCCGGTGGTGCGGATCAATGCACCACGCTCGAACGCCTTGACGAAAGCCGAGAAGGCCCGCTTAGTCGGCTGGCCGGCGATCGGCGCCAGCTCGATCGCGCCGATCAGGCCGATGTTGCGGATGTCGATGACGTTCGGCTCGCCCTTCAGCGAGTGCAGCGCGTCCTCCCAGCACGGCGCCAGTTCCTCGCCGCGCGTCAGCAGCCCCTCTTCCTTGTAGGTGTCGAGCGTGCCCAACGCCGCCGCGCAGGCGATCGGATTGCCCGAATAGGTGTAGCCGTGGAAGAACTCGATCATGTGCTCGGGCCCGGTCATGAACGCGTCGTGGATTTCCTTCTTCACGAACACCGCGCCCATCGGGATGACGCCGTTGGAGACGCCTTTGGCGGTGGTCATAATATCCGGCGTGACACCGAAATAGTCGGCGGCGAACGGCGTGCCGAGACGGCCGAAACCGGTGATGACTTCGTCGAAGATCAGCAAGATGCCGTGCTTGGTGCAGATCTCGCGCAGCCTCTCGAGATAGCCCTTCGGCGGCAGGATGACGCCGGTGGAACCGGCCACCGGCTCGACGATGACGGCGGCAATGGTCGAGGCGTCGTGCAGTGCGACGATGCGTTCCAGCTCGTTCGCCAGTTCCGCGCCATGCTCCGGCACGCCCTTGGTGAAAGAGTTCTTTTCCGGCAGATGCGTGTGTGGCATGTGATCGACGCCGCCGAGCAGCGTGCCGAACATCTTGCGGTTGGTGACAATGCCGCCGACGGAGATGCCGCCGAAATTGACGCCGTGATAGCCACGTTCGCGGCCGATCAGGCGGGTACGCGAGCCCTCGCCTTTTACGCGGTGATAGGCGATCGCCATCTTCAGCGCGGTCTCAACCGATTCCGATCCGGAATTGGTGAAGAACACATGGTCCATGCCCTTCGGCGCGATGTCGACCAGGCGGTTGGCCAGCTCGAACACGATCGGATGGCCCATCTGGAACGCGGGAGCGTAGTCGAGCTCGGCCGCCTGGCTCTGGATCGCCTCGGTGATCTTCGGGCGGCAGTGGCCGGCATTGACGCACCACAGGCCGGCGGTGCCGTCGAGCACCTTGCGCCCGTCGCTGGTCGTGTAGTGCATATCCTTGGCCGACACCATCATGCGCGGCGCCTGCTTGAACTGCCGGTTTGCCGTGAACGGCATCCAGAATGCGCTGAGATCGTTCGGCGTGACTTTCAGCCGGTTGGACATGACCAAGACTTCCCCTTGTAACCTGTTTCGGTGCGGCTAACGCTTGGTCTTTCCAACGCTTGGTCTTCGCGACGTTTTCGTGCTACGCAAATTTTTGACCGGTTGGACAAACGTTAGCACCGCCTTATCAGCGGTCAAGGGATTACTAGCGGAAATGCGGCTTTCGAAGTGCGCTCCACAGGGCGAGGAAAAACTGGTCCAGAGAATTGGTCCAGACACTCCTCACGGCGAAGGTTTTGCGGGGTGACGGGGGCGGTCGAAAGCTCCGCTCCTCGCCGCACCCGCATTCAGCTGGAAAAGCGCGAGCTCATCCTGGAGGCGGCGCTAGAAGTCTTCTCCACCAACGGTTTTCGCGGCTCGACCATCGACCAGATCGCCGAAGCCGCCGGCATGTCGAAGCCGAACCTGCTCTATTATTTCCGCCGCAAGGAGGACATCCACGAGACGCTGATGCAGCGGCTTCTCGACACCTGGCTGGCGCCGCTGCGCGAACTCGACGACATCGGCGATCCGCTAACCGAACTGCGCAGCTACATCAGGCGCAAGCTGGAAATGGCGCGCGATTTCCCGCGCGAGAGCCGCCTGTTCGCCAATGAGATCCTGCAGGGCGCGCCGCGCATCATGCCGATGCTGGAAGGGGAGTTGAAGACGCTGGTCGACGAGAAAGCCAACGTCATCAAGGGCTGGATGCGCGCCGGCAAGATCGCCCGCACCGACCCCTGGCACCTGATCTTTTCGATCTGGGCGACAACGCAGCATTACGCCGATTTCGACGTCCAGGTCCGCGCCGTGCTCGGCCCCGACCGCGGCGGCGACGGCCGCTTCGAGGATGCAGCAAGGTTTCTCGAGCAACTGTTCATCGACGGGCTGAAGCCGAAGGGCTGAGGCAGCTCGGCTGTCGCAAACCTCCCCCATTGCTTCGTCATCCTGGGGCGCAGCAAGGAGCGGAGCGACGCAGCGCAGACCCCAGGATCCATGCCGTGACCTCAGAGCGTTGCTGCAGTGCAGTATTCTGCTCCGCTGCATTCTTCGGCAGATGTCACGGCATGGATCCCAGGGTCTCCGCGACGCCGCTTCGCGGCTGCTACGCCCTGGGATGACGAAGCTGGGTTCACGCGCTGCGCCGCTCGGCCGGAAGCGTCTCCAGCAGTTGTTCGAGCTTGGCGATCGAGTTCTGCTCGGCGAGCGGCGTGTAGACGATCAGCTTCATGTCCGAGCCGTCGTCGATCGACAGGCTCATATGCTCGAACGCCATGGCGCCTGCCGTCGGATGCCTGACATGCTTCACACCCGACAGGTTGCGGGCCACATCGCGCAGCGGCCACCATGCCCGAAACTCCGGGCTCGAGCGTGTCATCAGCGCGATCAGCCGCTCGAAATCCGGGTCGCCGACATATCTGGCGCTTTCCGCCCGGAATGACGCCAGCACGGCACGCGCCAGTTCCTCCCAGTCGACGAGCAGGCGCCGATGCTGCGGGCTGGTGAAAACCATATGGACGATGTTGCGGGCATCGCCCTCCAGCAGGCCATAGTCGCCGAACACGGCTGCCGCGGCAGAATTCCAGGCCAGCACGTCCCAGCGCCGCCCAAGGACATAGGCCGGCTGCAGGACCAGGCTCTGCAGCATGTGCAGCAACGGGCCATCGACCTTTTCCGGCGCATCGAGACGACGCTCCGGCTGCGGCCGGCCGGCAAGGATGAACAGATGCCGTTGCTCGGCCGTGTCCAGGCGCAACGCCTGACTGAGCGCCGTCAGCACCTCCACCGATGGCCTGACGTCGCGGCCCTGCTCCAGCCAGGTGTACCAGGTCGTGCCAACGCCGGCGATCATCGCCACCTCCTCGCGCCGCAGCCCGGGTGTGCGCCGGCGCAGGCCGGTCGAGATGCCCGTGGCCGATGGCGTCAGCCTTTCGCGCCGCGAACGCAGAAAGGCGCCAAGCTCGCGGCGACGGCTGCCTTCGGCAGAATGCGTGGTGGAATCCATCGGCGCTATTATAGCAGTACCGATACCAGGATAAAGTTTGAACTGTTTGGCATGCGTCTGGTGCCCCATCTTTCTGCTCAGAGCGATGACATGGAGGCTCTGAACATGGAACTGAAAGACAAGACGATCCTGATTACCGGCTCGACCGACGGCGTCGGCAGAGTCGTGGCGCAAAGGCTCGGCGCCGGCGGCGCCCGCATCCTGGTGCATGGCCGCGACGCGACAAGGGGCAAGGCGACCGTGGCCGAGATCGAAGCCGCCGGCGGCAAGGCCGAGCTGCTTGTCGCCGACCTCTCCTCCCTGGCCGAAGTCCGCCGCCTCGCCGAAGCCGTCCGCGCTAGGACCAAGCGGCTCGATATCCTCATCAACAATGCCGGCGTCGGCACCGCCGGCCCCAACGCGAAACGGCAGGTCAGCGCCGACGGCTACGAGCTGCGCTTTGCCGTCAACTATCTCGCCGGTTTCCTGCTCACCACGGAGCTGCTGCCACTGCTCAAGTCCAGCGCGCCGGCGCGCATCGTCAACGTCGCCTCGGCCGGGCAACGGGCGATCGACTTCAGTGATGTCATGCTGACCCGCTCCTATGACGGCGTCCGTGCCTACTGCCAGAGCAAGCTGGCGCAGATCATGTTCACCATCGATCTGGCGGAGCAGCTGAAGAGCACCGGCGTCACGGTCAACAGCCTGCATCCGGCAAGCTACATGAACACTACGATGGTGCGGCAGGCGGGCATCACGCCGTGGAGCTCGGTCGAAACCGGCGCCGAGGCCATCATCAATCTCGCCACATCGCCGGCGCTCGAAGGGCGAAGCGGCCTCTATTTCGACGGCCAAAGAGAATCCCGCGCCGATGCGCAAGCCTATGACGCTAAGGCGAGGCAGCAGTTGCGCGAATTGAGCCTCGGCCTTGTCGGGCTCGCACCCGTCTCCGCAACATCGAAGAAAGAAAATTCATGATCGAGAAAACGCAGCACGCCGTGATCGTCGGCGGCTCCTCCGGCATCGGCCTCGCCACCGCGAAAAAGCTGCTCGGCCCGGGGATGAAGGTGACGATCACCGGGCGCAGCAGGGAAAGGCTCGACAATGCATGGCAAAGCCTTGGCGGCGCGGTCGAAAAAGCTGCCTTCGATGCCGCGAAGCCGGACGAGGTTCGCCGGTTCTTCAGCGATCTCGGCCCTTTCGATCACCTGGTGCTGGCCGCCAGCGGCGGCAAGGGGCTCGGCCCGTTCGAAACACTTGACCTGACCGACATCGGCGGTGGCGTCGACGAGAAGGTCCGGCCACAGCTCTCCTGCCTGCAGGCCGCCTTGCCGACGCTGAACAAGAGCGGCTCGGTGACTTTCATCTCGGCGGTGTCGGCGCAATTGTCGGCGCCGGGTGTCGCCGGCATCGCCGCCGTCAACGGCATGCTGCTGACCGTGGTGCCGATCCTGGCGATGGAGCTGAAGCCGTTACGCGTCAATGCCGTGGCGCCGGGCGTCATCGACACGCCGTGGTGGGATTTCCTGCCCGATGAACAGCGCCATGCGGTGTTTGCCGAGTACGCCGGCAAGACGCCGGTCGGCCGTATCGGCCGCGCCGAGGACGTCGCCGAGGCAATTGCGTTCCTGGTTTCGAACAGCTTCGTCACCGGCCAGGCCCTGACCTGTGATGGCGGCTTGCGGTATGCGGCGTGAGCGGCTGCCTCCAAGAGGCATCAGTCGTTGTCAAAGCGACTGCGCGATCAGCGCCAGAAATCCTCCGGCCAGCGCGACGTTGCCGACAAAGCCGTTGATGCGGGACGCGCGCTCCGGGCCCTGATGATCCCAGAAGTTATGGAACATCGGCGTGGCGACGATCAGGAACAGGATCAGGCATGCCGCTGCCGGAGCGGTCCAGATGCCCGCGATCACCAGTGCTCCGGCGATGATCTGCAGGACGATCCCCAGCCACAGCACCAGCCGTGCCTGCGGCATGCCGCGCGTCGTCATCAATTGGCTTACCAACGCCGCGTTCTGAATGTTGCGCAGGCCGGCAAAGACAAAGGCGCCGCCAAGCAGCAGGCGGGCGGCGAATAGGATCTCACTATCAAAGTTTAAAAACATGCTGTCGGGTGTCCTTGGGCAGAAAAGAGGCGCGCGGCGCAAGGCCGCGCACCTGGTCCTCAGGCGGCCAAGACCGCTGGCATCGGATGGATTGCATGGAACGGAACGCAAAGCCGGTTCCAGGTGTTGATCATGCCGAGCGCCACCGAGAGCTTGACCAGCTCCTCTTCCGAGAAATATTCGAGCGTCCTTGCATAGAGTTCGTCCGACACACCGTTGTCGGCAATCCTGGTCAGCGCGTCGGTCCAGGCCAAGGCCGCGCGTTCGCGCTCTGAAAACAGCGGCGATTCCTTCCAGGCGGAGACGAGATAGAGCCGCTGCTCGCTTTCGCCGTCGCGGCGCGCTTCGCGGCTATGCATCTCGACGCAATACGAGCAGCCGTTGATCTGCGACGCCCTGAGCTTGATCAGATGCAACAGGCTTTTTTCGAGCCCGCATTCGTCGACTGCCTTGTTGAGCGCCGACACCGCCTTCATGATCTCCGGCGCCGCGCCGAAAAATTGCAGCCTCTGTTTCATCGTCTGTAGCCTTTCATGCTTGCTTGGTTGAACTTGATTTCTGCGGCCGCCGATGGCGCTCGACGAAGGCGCAGTTCGCGGCGACCGAACGGGGATCGGCATCGGCCGTGTATTCTGCAACGATGTCGGACAGCCGGGCGTCGGCGAGCGCGGCGCGATAGGCACGCTCGGCCTTCAGCATGGCTACGTTGATGCCGCAGGGTTTGACATAGACCGAGGCATCGAGCTTCGCTGGGCCGCGCTGGCGGATTTCGGCGCAGCGGAACGCCGGTTCACGCCCCTCGACGGCCAGCACGATATCGAGCAGCGTTATGCGTTCCGCCGGCCGCGCCAGCCGGTAGCCGCCGGACGGCCCCGGCACTGATTCCAGAATGCCGGACGCAGTCAGCGCGTTGAGATGCTTAAGCAGATAGCTCGGCGACAGCCCGAACGCTTCGGCCATGGCAGCACCTGGCAAGGTCGCGGCGCCGTCAACGCCGGCGAGCATCGCGGCGCAGTGGATGGCCGCTTCGACGCCTTCGCCCAGCTTCATTGTTCTGATCTCCAATTCATGGAGATATACTATCCTGGATAATTTATGTCCGCAATAGCCATTTGAAAAAAGCGGCGCCCGCAGGTGCCGCTTTTCCACAACGGGCTGTGCGCTACTCCGCCGCCACCTTGGCCATCGGATTGTTCGGATGCGTCGTCCAGTTGGCATAGATCGGCGACACCGGCCTGCCGGTGCGCTGGTCCATCACGCCGACCGCCAACGCCTCCATGGTGATGCAGTTCTCGACCGGACAGACATTGACGCAGAGATTGCAGCCGACGCATTCGGCCTCGATCACCTCGAAATGCCTGACGCCGTCGACGATTGCGGTGATCGCCTGGTGCGAAGTGTCCTCGCAGGCGATGTGGCAGCGGCCGCATTTGATGCAGGCATCCTGGTCGATATGCGCCTTGGCGACGTAGTTGAGATTGAGATACTGCCAGTCGGTGACGTTGGGCGTGGCACGGCCGACGATGTCGTCGAGCGTGGCATGGCCCTTCTCGTCCATCCAGTTTTCCAGGCCGGCGATCATCTCCTGCACGATCTTGAAGCCGTAGGTCATCGCCGCCGTGCACACCTGCACATTGCCGGCGCCGAGCGCCATGAATTCGGCGGCGTCGCGCCAGGTGGTGATGCCGCCGATACCGGAGATCGGCAGGCCATGCGTTTCCGGATCGCGCGCGATCTCGGCCACCATGTTCATGGCGATCGGCTTCACCGCCGGACCGCAATAGCCGCCATGCGAACCCTTGCCGTCGATCGTCGGCTCCGGCGCGAAATTATCGAGGTTGACGCCGGTGATCGAATTGATGGTGTTGATCAGCGACACCGCGTCGGTGCCGCCGGCAAGGGCAGCGCGTGCCGGCTTGCGTATGTCGGTGATGTTGGGCGTCAGCTTGGTGATGACCGGCATGCGGGTATTGGCCTTGCACCAACGCACCACCATTTCGATGTATTCCGGCACCTGGCCGACTGCCGCACCCATGCCGCGTTCCGACATGCCGTGCGGGCAGCCGAAATTGAGCTCGATGCCGTCAGCGCCGGTCTCCTCGACCAACGGCAGGATCGCCTTCCAGGCATGCTCCTCGCACGGCACCATCAGCGAGACGACGATCGCCCGGTCGGGCCAGTCCATCTTGACCTGCTTGATCTCGCGCAGATTGACCTGCAGGTCACGGTCGGTGATCAGCTCGATATTGTTCAGGCCAAGCAGGCGACGATCGGCGCCCCAGATGGCGCCGTAGCGCGGCCCGTTGACGTTGACCACCGGCGGCCCTTCTTCGCCGAGCGTCTTCCAGACAACGCCGCCCCAGCCAGCCTTGAAGGCGCGGATGACGTTATAGGCCTTGTCGGTCGGCGGCGCCGAGGCTAGCCAGAACGGGTTCGGCGATTTGATGCCGACGAAATTGTTGCGGATGTCTGCCATGCTCATGCCCTCCCGTTCGAGGTCAGTGCCCGATGAATGCTCTCCGCAGCATCGCGGCCTTGCGCGACGGCTGAAACAGTCAAGTCATCGCCGCCGAAAATGCAGTCGCCGCCAGCCCAGACATTGGCCAGCGAGGTGCGCCCTTCCGCATCGACCTTGATGCGGCCGGCTTCCAGCGCGACCTCCGCACCGCTGCCGTTGAGCGCAGCTGGGACAAAGCTCTGGCCGATCGCCTTGAACACCTGGTCGGCGGTCAGCGTCAGCCGCTCGCCGGTGCCGACGAGCCGGTCGCCGTCCATCGCGGTGTATTCGAGCTCGATCGCCGACACCTTGCCGGCGTCGGCAATGACCCGCTTCGGCTGCAACCAGTGCCGGATGATGACGCCGTTGGCAGCGGCCAGGTCCTGCTCGAATTCGGAGGCGTTCATGTGCTCCGGGCCGCGCCGATAGCAGATCGTCACCTCTTCGGCTCCGAGCAGCTTCGACTGCACCGCCGCATCGATCGCCGTCATGCCGCCGCCGATGACGACGACGCGCCGGCCGACCGGCAGGCTGGCCAGATCGCTGGCCTGGCGAAGCTCGGCAATGAACTCGACGGCATTGCTGACGCCCGGCGCCTCCTCGCCATCCGCTCGCAAGGCATTGACGCCGGCAAGCCCCATGCCGAGGAACACCGCATCGTAATTCCTGGTCAGATCCGACAGCTGGTAATCACGGCCGAGCGCCTTGCCGTTCTGGATGTCGATGCCGCCGATCGACGTGACATAGTCGACTTCGGCCTGGGCAAAATTGTCGACGCTTTTATAGGCGGCGATACCGTACTCATTGAGGCCGCCGGGCTTCGGGCGGGCTTCCAGGATGGTCACGTCGTGGCCATGACGGGCAAGCCGATGCGCGGCGGCAAGCCCCGCCGGTCCGGCGCCGACCACGGCGACCGTCTTGCCGGTCGGTTCGGGGCGCTCGTAGAACTGCTTGTTTTCGGCCATGGCGACATCGGTGGCGTAGCGCTGAAGGCGACCGATCTGCACCGGCTTGCCTTCGGCCACCTCGCGCACGCAGACTTCTTCGCACAGCGTCTCGGTCGGGCAGACGCGGGCGCACATGCCGCCCAAAATGTTCTGGTCAAAAATAGTCTTGGCTGAGCCGATCGGATTGCCCGTCGAAATCTGGCGGATGAACAGCGGGATGTCGATCGAGGTCGGGCATGCATTCATGCACGGCGCATCATAGCAGAAATAGCAGCGGTCGGACTCGACCAGCGCCTCGTGATGATCGAGCGGCGGGTGCAGGTCGGCGAAATTGTCGGCATATTGGTCCGGCGAGAGCCGCCCGCCGGCAATGCCTTGCTTGAACTGGCCTTCTGGCATCGTCAGTTCCCCATGTTCTTGTTTTGGGGAAGGCTAGCACGTTTTCATTTTTTATCAATTGGTCAATTTTCTGCGCAAACCGCTGAAAAGCCACGACTAAACATGACAAGTATACTCATGTTACCAAAGCCGCCGACAGGGAAGCTTGGCCATAGCGGCACTGCCGTTGCTGGACTGAGTGGTCAGCCTGGTAAGCTTAGCGTTGGTTTTGATCACCGAAGGCAAAGGGCCCTGAAGTCTTCGTCCGTCAGCTGCGTCCAGCTGCCATCGGGGCCGGGATCGGCCTCCTCCTGATGGCACAGCGCGACAAGTTCGGAAGTGAGCGACATCCGGCGCATGGATCAACAACCCCTCGTTGACTGCGAGCAAAGTCGAAAACCGCAGGGCGCGCAACCCGGTAACATTTCCAATTTGCCGTCATCTTTTTTGGTTGGCTGTCGGATTTTCGTCGTGAAGATCGTCCTAGAATGGATCGCGCATGATCGATGTACAAACCGCAAGGAGCACGACAATGCCACAGTCCCCCATGCCCTTCTTCTGGTACGAGCTGATGACCACCGATCTCGACGCCGCCGAGGCGTTTTACACCTCCGTGGTGGGCTGGAGGGGGCAGCCTTTCGAAGGGGCCCAGGGCATGCCGCGCTATATCGTCATGAATGTCGGCGAGCGCGGCGTCGGCGGGTTGATGACGCTGCCCCGATGACGCGCGCAAGATGGGCATGCCGCCGGCCTGGGTCGGTTATATCCTCACGAGGGACGTCGATGCCGCAACGGCCTCCCTCAAGAAGGCTGGTGGCGCGGTTCACCGCGAGCCCGACGACATTCCTGGCGTCGGCCGCTTCGCCGTCGTTGCAGACCCGCAAGGCGCGATGTTCAACTTCCTGCAGCCCAGCGGCCCCGACCAGCCGCCGCTACCGTTGGCGACCCCCGGCAACATCGGCTGGCATGAGCTCTACACGTCAGACTGGAAGGCGGCGTTCGATTTCTATTCCAGCCAGTTCGGCTGGGAGAAGGGCGACGCCATGGATATGGGTCCGATGGGCGTCTACCAGCTTTTCGCCTTCGACGGCGAGCCCGTTGGCGGCATGATGAACAAGCCCGAGCAGATCCCGGCGCCGGTCTGGCAGTTCTATTTCAACGTGCCCGGCATCGACGCGGCAGCCAAGCGCGTCACCGACAATGGCGGCAAGATCCTGATGGGTCCGATGGAGGTCCCCGGCGGCAGCTGGATCGTACAGTGCACAGACCCGCAAGGCGCGCACTTTGCTCTGACAGCGCCCGGGCATTAACGGCCGCGCTGATCGCGGGGCCGCCATCGTGCGGCCCCAAGGCTGCAGCACGCCTCACGACTCATTCACCGACAGTTGAATGCAGGCCGGACTATGTGAATGGTCCGGCCTTTGGCGATGACCTATGGCCGGGCTAGGTGAAAATGGAGTCGTAGATGAAGCTTTTCGAAGGCCTCGCCGGATATCAACCGTTCGCCCTTGCCGCCTTGCGCATCATCACGGCGCTGCAGTTCAATTGAGCACGGCACCCAGAAACTGTTCAATTTCCCCGTCGGCGACCATGCCGGCACCATGAGCGGGCTATCGGCGACCGCGGCCATCCTGGAATTCGGAGGCGGCATCCTGCTGGTATTGGGGCTTTTCACCAGGCCGGTGGCATTCCTTCTCAGCGGCGAGATGGCGATCGCCTATTTCATGGCGCACATGCCGCGCGACTTCTTCCCGGTCAACAATGGCGGCGATGCGGCAATATCGTTCTGTTTCATCTTCCTCTATCTGGTGTTCGCCGGCGCCGGCGCCCTGGCGCTGGACAACCGCCGCGGTGCCTGAAACGTCACCCACGCATCCGCTCGAAATTCGCGTCGAACAGCGGGATCGGCTGCATGCGCGCAGCGTGGCGTTTGCCCAGAAGCTCAATCTCGAAACCATCGGCCTCATCGGCGATCTCTTTCGGCACATAACCGATGGCGACGGATTTTTTGGAATGATGTGCGTAGCCGCCTGACGTGACCCAGCCACGCACCGCACCGCCGTACCAGATTGGCTCGTCGCCGATGACGTCGGCATCGACAGTATCGACGACAAAGGCCCGCAGCCGCAGTCTGCCGCCTTGCTTGCGCTCGGCCAACGCCGCCTGCTTGCCGATGAAATCGGCTTGCTTGCCGTAGGCGACGAAGCGGTCGAGCCCGGCTTCCAACGGTCCATAGATCGGCCGGTATTCGCGCGCCCATGAGCCGTAATTCTTCTCAAGCCGCAATGCGTTGAGCGCGCGCGAGCCGAACAGGCCGATGCCGAATTCCTCCCCCGCCGCCATCAGCGCCTGATAGGCGGCGCGCTGATATTCCGGCGCGACCCAGATTTCGTAGCCGAGATCGCTGGTGTAGCTGACCCGCCCGACCAGGCATGGCGCCATGCCAATGTCCATCTTGCTGATGGCCATGAACGGAAAGGCCGCATTCGACACGTCCGACCGTGTGACCTTTTCAAGAAGGTTCCGCGCGCTCGGCCCGGCGATCGACAAGCCGGTGAGTCTTTCTCCTAGCGCCTCGATGCTGACAGAGCCGTCCTTCGGCAGATGCGCTTCGAACCAGCGCATGTGGTAGTGCTCGGCGACGCCGGAGCCGGCCAGGAACCAATCGTCACTTTCCGAATTTGGACTGCCGAGATTGGCCAGCGTGAAATCGCCAATCAGCCTTCCGTCTTCCTTCAGCATCGGCGCCAGCGTCATGCGGCCGGGCCTTGGCAACTTGCAGGCAAGCAGGCGGTCGAGCCAGGCTGCAGCGCCCTCGCCGGTTACTCTGTATTTGGCGAATGACGAGATTTCCGAGAGACCAACGCCTTCACGAACGGTCTTGACCTCATTTGCGACATGCTCGAAATCGCTCGAGCGCCGCCAGGAGAATTCGTCCTTGACGCCTTCGGGCGCGTACCACAGCGGCACCTCCAGCCCATAGGCGACCCCCCATTGCGCCCCTTTGGCCGACAACAGGTCGTAAACCGGTGTCGTCTTGAGCGGCCGGCCGGCCGGTAGTTCCTCGTTCGGGAAGCGGATCGAAAACCGCCGCGAATAGTTTTCGCGCACCTTGGCATTGGTGTAGGCCATCGTCGCCCAGTCACCGTAGCGCGACACATCCATCGCCCAGATATCGGCGCCGGGATCGCCTTCGATCATCCAGTTCGACAGCGCCAGCCCGACGCCGCCACCCTGCGAGAACCCGGCCATGACACCACAGGCCACCCAGAACCCCGGCAGGCCGCGCACCGGCCCGACCAGCGGATTGCCGTCCGGTGCGAAGGTGAAGGGCCCGTTGATGATCTGCTTGATGCCGGTGTTCTGGAAGGCCGGGAAATGCCGGAAGCCGACCTCCAGCGACGGCGCGATGCGGTCGATGTCGGGTTCGAGCAGCTCGTGGCCGAAATTCCATGGCGTTTGGAACTCGGACCAAGGCTTGTTGGCCTTTTCATAAGTGCCCATCAGCATGCCGCCGCGCTCCTGGCGCAAATACAGCTCGCCGTCGAAATCGACGGCATGGATGATTTCGGAACCAGTCTTCTGGTTCCAGGCGGCGACTTCCGGCATGTCCTCGGTGATCAGGTACATGTGCTCCATCGCCAGCACCGGCAGCTCCAGCCCGACCATGCGGCCGACCTCACGCGCCCACAGGCCGCCGGCGTTGACGACATGCTCGGCCACCACCTCACCCTTGTTGGTGATGACACGCCACAACCCGTCGGCGCGCCGCAAGATGTCCTCGACCTTGGTGAAACGCTCGACCTCGGCACCAAGCTTCCTGGCGGCCTTGGCGTAGGCGTGGGTAACGCCGGACGGATCGAGATGACCGTCCTCCTTGTTGCGAACGGCGCCTACGAACTGCTTGGGATCGAGCAGCGGCATCAGCTCGGCCGCCTCGTTTGGCGATATCTCCTCGAGCTCGATGCCGAGATAGCGGCCCTTGGCGACGACACCGCGCAGCCAGTCGAGCCGCGCCTCGGTCGCCGCCAGCAAGACGCCGCCGGTCAGATGCACGCCGGTCGCCTGGCCGGACAGTTCCTCGATCTCCTTGTAAAGCGAGATTGTGTATTTCTGCAGCTTGGCGACATTGGGATCGCCATTGATGGTGTGCATGCCGCCGGCGGCGTGCCAGGTCGAGCCGGAGGTCAATTCATCGCGTTCCAGCAGCACAATGTCAGTCCAGCCGTGACGGGCCAGATGGAACAGCACGGAGCACCCGACAACGCCACCGCCGATAACCACGACCTTTGCATGCGATTTCATGGGATTCTCTCTGACGTCAACGAGTTGGATGGGAACGATGAATTCGGGGAGGAGGAGCCCCACGAGCGCGAGCCTTCGATCATCACGGCTCGCTTTGCCCGATCGCTTCCTTGCGCTTGGCCACGTACGCCTCCAGCGCTTCGCGCCTGGAGATTTCCATCACCGGCTCGACATAGTCCTCCAGCGCCTTCTTCCAAAGCCTCGTCGCCCGCGCCGTGGCATCGAGCCCGCCAGCCTCCTGCCAGGCCTCGAAATTTTGCCAGTTGGACAGCATCGGCTGGTAGAAGGCTGTGGCGTAGCGCTCCAGCGTGTGCGGCTCGCCGAAGAAATGGCCGCCGGTCGGAACCGCACCCAGAGCCTCGACAGCAAGCTCGGCCTCGTTGACCTCGATCGGGCGCAAAAACTCCATCATGTGCTGGATCATCTCGACGTCGATGATGAACTTTTCGAACGACGCTGTCAGTCCGCCCTCTTGCCAGCCGGCGGCATGGTAGACGAGGTTGCCATGGCCGAGCACCGCGCCCCACAGCGCCATCAGCGTCTCATAGGCGCCTTGCGCGTCGGCGGCATTGGAAGCCGAGCCCGGCGTTGTGCGATAAGGCAGGTTGTAACGCCGCGCCAACTGTCCGGACGCGATATTCGCCTTGGTGTTTTCAGGCGTGCCGAACGCCGGCGCTCCCGATTTCATATCGACATTGGAGGTGAAGGCGCCATACATCACCGGCGCGCCGGAGCGGACGAGCTGCGTCAGCACCACGCCGAACAGCGCCTCGGCATTCTGCTGGGCGAGCGCGCCGGCAAGCGTCACCGGGCTCATCGCCCCCATCAGCGTGAATGGCGTTACCGCCACCGACTGGCCGAACTCGGCCATCGTCATCAGCCCCTCGGCCATCATCTCGTCGAAGCGGCGCGGCGAATTGACCGAAATGATCGTGGTAACGCCGGGATCGTCGCGCATCTCGTCAAGCGTCAGTCCGCGCGCGATTGCCATCATTTCGATGCCGTCGAGCGCCCTGCCGCTGCCGATGGCCGAGACGTGAAAGCTTTTGTCGGTCAGTGTCAGATTGGCGAAATAGGTGTCGAGATGACGGGAATTCGCCGGCAATTCTACCGGCGCGCAGACCTGGTTGCCTAGCATGTGGATGCAGTTGAAATGCTGCGCCAGCCGGACGAGATCGGAATAATCGCGCAAATTGCCGGCACGGCGGCCGCGCTCCATGTCGTGCACATTCGGCGGCCCGGCGACGAGCGTGAAGTTGATGGTATTGCCGCCGAGGTGGACGGCATGGGCGGGATTGCGCGGCGTCAGCGTATAGCTGGACTGCGTCGTCTTCAGCGCTTCCTCGATCATGCCGCGATCGATGCGGACGTTCATCGTTGCATGATCGACCTTGGCCCCGGCCTTCTCGAACAGCGACAGCGCCCGCGGGCTCATCACCTCGATGCCGAAATTCTCCAAGATATGCATCGACGCCTGGTGGATCGCCTCGATCTGGTCGGCCGAGAGCATCGCCATCGGCGGATAAGGGTTTGTCACCCGCCTGAGCGGCAGTTGCGGGATGGCGGTCGGTCCCCTGTTGCTGGTTCGCTCGGCGCCGCGCTTGCGTCTTGGTTCGCTCATGCCGCGCATCAAAGCGCCGGCACGAGGATCGAGCTGTCAAGAATCCGCCACCTGCGGGCGTGATTTTAGCCAAGGCGGCATTCCGGGAATTTCACATCGGTAAAAGCGACAACAAACGTCGGAATGGTTATACTTGTTCCGCGTCAGGCAAAGCGGCCGATGAGCCGTTAAGGAACGCAGCAAGATTCCTTTTATGTTTTCGGCCTAATGCTCTTGCAATGCGTAGGTTGAGTTTTAGTAAAATTGTAGCGATTGCCGTGCCGCTGGCGCTTTCGGCCTGCGCGACGCCGCCGAACCACATCAACGATGTCTGCGCCGTTTTCGACCAGAATGACGGCTGGTTCGACAATTGGCAGGCGGCGGCACAACGCACCGAGCAGAAATACGGTGTGCCGGTTCCCGTGCTGATGGCGACGGTGCGCAAGGAATCCGGCTTCAAGAGCAACGCAAGGCCGCCGCGCACCAAGCTGCTGGGCTTCATTCCCTGGAAACATATCTCCAGCGCCACCGGCTTCTCGCAGGCGCTCGACGGCACCTGGGCGCAATACCAGAACGAGACCGGCAGCTGGGCGGCGCGCCGCACCCGCTTTGCCGATGCCGTCGATTTCGTCGGCTGGTATCATTCCAAGACCGCCGAGACCCTCGGCGTCGCCCGCAACGACACCTACAATCTGTATCTCGCCTACTATCTCGGCTGGAATGCCTATAAGCGCGGCAATCGCGGCGACGCCGACGTGCAGCGCTATGCGCATGCCACCGAACAGATGGCGCAGGACTACGCCGCGCAGCTACGGCAATGCGCGCCCTAGCCTATTAACGGCTCTCAGCCGCCCTTGGGTTTGCGCGGCTTGCGCGTGGCGTCCTCGGCCTGTCGGCCGTCGCCGACAGTCGGCGGCATGATTGGTGCCACCTGGCTGTCGGCAGAGCTTGAGGTGCCGGTCTCTGAAACCTCGTCGCGAACCTCGTGACGGCGGGCTTTGGCGACCGCTTCGGCATTCTCCACTGCCTGACCCTCGGCATCGGCTTCAACGCTGCCAGTCTTTCCATGCGGGCGCTTGGGCGGATCTCCGGCAAAGCCAGGGCCAACACCGTGGTTTGCATCATCCGGCACGCCCTCATTCGCGGCGTGCTCCTTGTCGAATTTGATCACCGGCTCCATTTTCGCCAGCACGTCGTCGGACAGCCAGCACAAGCTCATATGGCCGTCGCCGAGATTTTTGACTGGCGGCACCGTGGTTTCGCAAAGGTTGTCCGGCACCAGTTTCTTGTAGCCGCAGCGCGTCTGGAACGGACAGCCGGACGGCGGGTTCATCGCCGAAGGGATGTCGCCCTCCAGCACGATGTGCTTCTTGACCACGCTTGTGTCGGCGATCGGGATCGCCGACAGCAATGCCTCGGTATAGGGGTGATAGGGCGGCGCGAATATCTGGTCGGTCGTGCCTTGCTCAACGATATAGCCGAGATACATGACGACGACGCGGTCGGCGATGTAGCGCACCACGGACAGATCGTGGCTGATGAACAGCATCGTCGTCTTGTTCTTGCGCTGGATGTCCATCAAAAGCTCGGTCACCGCCGCCTGCACCGACACGTCGAGCGCCGAGACCGGCTCGTCGGCCACCACCACCTTGGCGTCGCCGGCAAAGGCACGCGCAACGCCGATGCGCTGTTTCTGGCCGCCTGAAAGCTGGCGCGGCTTGCGTGTCTCGAATGCCCTCGGCAGCTTCACCAGGTCGAGCAATTCCAGCATCCGCTTGCGGCGGTCGGCCACCGAGTCGCCGACATTGAACTTTTCCAGCGTACGGATGATCTGCGAACCGACCGAATGGCTGGGATTGAGCGTGTCGAACGGATTTTGGAACACCATCTGGATCGATGACACCGTGTCGACGCTGCGCTTCTCGATCCCGGTCGACTGGATCTCCTTGTTGCCGAGCTTGACGCGGCCGGAGCTTGCCGTTTCGAGGCCGAGCAGCACCTTGGCCAGGGTCGATTTTCCGCAGCCGGATTCGCCGACGATAGCGACGGTCTCGGATTCGCGCGCCATGAACGAGATCGTCTCATTGGCCTTGACGACACGGCCCTCGCTCGAGCCGAACACTTCGCTGCCGCCGACCTTGTAGTACTTCCGGAGGTCTTCGATCTGGAGCACCGGCGCACCGGGCACCACCCGCTCGTTGACCTTCTTGGCGCCGGGTGGCAGCGCCTCCCAGTCGATCTCGTTGAAGCGCACACAGCGCGAGAAATGCCCGTCATGGCCTTCGACCGCGATCATCGGAATTTCGGCGGCGTTGCAGACGCCCTCGACGAAATGGTGGCAGCGCGGGCCGAAATTGCAGCCCTTCGGCCGCTCGTGCGGTAGCGGCAACTGCCCCGGGATGGAGATCAGCGGCCGCGAATTTTTGTCGGCGCCCGGCAGCGGGATCGAGCGGAACAGGCCTTGCGTGTAGGGATGGCGCATCCGGTCGAAGACGTCCTTGATCTTGCCGGTCTCCACCGCTTCGCCCGAATACATCACCGTGATGCGGTCGCAGGTCTCCAGGATCAGGCCGAGATTGTGCGACACGAAGATCATCGAGGTGCCGAACTTCTCGCCCAGCCCCTTGACCAGGTCGACGATGCCGGCCTCAACCGTCACGTCGAGCGCTGTGGTCGGCTCGTCGAGCAGAAGCAGCGCAGGCTTCGACAGCAGCGCCATGGCAATGACGATGCGCTGCTGCTGGCCGCCGGAAAGCTGGTGCGGGTAGGAACGCATGATGCGCTCGGGATCCGGCAGCTTCACCGCGCGCACCATTTCCAAGGCGCGTTTGTAAGCTTCGTCCTTCGACACCTTGTCGTGGATCAGTGGCACTTCCATCAGCTGCTGGCCGACCTTCATCGCCGGGTTAAGACTGGCCATCGGTTCCTGGTAGATCATCGCGATCTTGTTGCCGCGGATAGCTCGCAGTTCTTCGTCGGACAGTTCTCCCATGTCCTTGCCCTGGAATTTGATCTTTCCGCCAACGATCTTTCCGATGTTGGAGAGGTCGCGCATGATGCCCAGCGACACGGTCGACTTGCCGCAGCCGGATTCGCCGACAATACCCATCGCCTCGCCGGGCATGACCGTGCAGGAAAAATCCATGACCGCCGGGATTTCGCCCTTGCGGGTGAAGAAGGAGATCGACAGGTTCTCGATCTCGATGATCGGCCCATTGGTCGGCCCATTGGTCGGCTTGGCGGGATTTCGAACTGCCTCATTCATGGGTCGCTCCAATCCTTGTTCTTCAGGCATGTCGGGCCGAACCCGGCATCGATCTTCCCGGCATCAATCTTTCATAGACTGTTCGCGCAACGAATCCGCCAGGAGGTTGAGGCCGAGCACGAACGACATCAATGCGATCGTCGGCGGCAGCGCCGGGTGGATGAAGGAGCGCAGCAGCCGGCTGGCATCCTTGATCGCCGTGCCCCAGTCCGGGCTTTCCGGCGCCAGTCCCAGCCCGAAATAGCCGAGCGTGCCGAGCAGGATCGTGGTGTAGCCGATGCGCAGGCAGGCGTCGACGATCAGCGGCCCGCGCGCATTGGGCAATATCTCCCACAGCATGATGTACCAGGGCGATTCACCGCGCGTTTGTGCCGCCGCAACATAGTCGCGCGTTTTGATATCCATGACCAGGCCGCGCACGATGCGGAACACGCCGGGGCTGGAGGCGAACACCACCGCCACGAAGATGTTGAGCTGGTTGGGATCGATGTGGATGATCTTGAACGGATCGGCATCGAAGACAAGGCCTGCATAGATCCAGCCGCCAAGTACCAACGTCAGGCCAAGCAGGATATAGAGGCGGTCGGGGCGGTTCTTGTAGCGCGTCCAGAACAGCACACTGAAGAAGATGATCGGAAACAGGAAGAACAGCCCTGCCATCGCGTAGGGGATCGGCGTGTCCATGATGCCCGGCGTCACCAGCAGGTAGAACAGGAGGATCACCGGGAAGGCCAGCACAAGGTTGGCGAGGAAGGACAGCACCGTATCGATCTTGCCGCCATAATAGCCGGCCGGCAGGCCGAGCGTAATGCCGACCATCAGCGCAAAACCGGTCGCCGCCGGCGCGATGATCAGCACGATCTGGCTGCCATAGACCATGCGCGAGAACACGTCGCGGGCGAGCTTGTCGCCGCCGAAATAGTATACAAGTTTCGACGCCGGCTCGATTGCGCCCGGCAGCGCGTCCTTCATGATCGGCACTTGGGCGAGCGGATCGAAGGGCGAGATGGTCGACGCGAAGATCGCCGTAAACAGCCAGAACAGGCAGATGCCGACGCCGACGATGCCGACGCCGCTGTCGAAAAGCTGGCCGTAAAGGCCTAGCTTCTTCTTGTAGCCGAAGCTCGCCCCCATCACCAGGGCGAGAGCGATCCAGACCGGCCAGAAGCGGGTAAGCACGCCGAGTACGACGTTGAAGGCGCTGAGATATTCGACCTGCATCCGCCGGTCTCCTATTGAACTCTGATGCGCGGATTGAGAAACGCGTAGCCGACATCGGAGATGAGCTGTGTGATCAGGACGATAAACACCGAGACCAGCGAGCAGCCGAGCAGAAGATCGATGTCGTTGTTGCCGGCGGCCTCGACCAGCGTGTAGCCGAACCCCTGGTAGCGGAACATCACCTCGACGATGACGACGCCGGTGAGCAGCCAGGGGAACTGCAGCATGATGACCGTGAATGGCGCGATCAGCGCGTTGCGCAGAGCGTGCTTTATCACCACGCTGCCGAAGGAGAGGCCCTTCAGCCGGGCGGTTCGGATATATTGCTGTGTCATCACCTCCACCATCGAGGCGCGGGTCATGCGAGCGATGTAGCCGATGCCGTATATCGCCAGCGTCATCACCGGTAAGGTGAAATTATAGAAGGTGATGCCCTGGCTGGCCGAGGCCGCCGAACCGTTCAGCACGCCAAGCCAGGAGGCAAAGATCACGGTGAAGATAACGCCCGAAACATATTCGGGCGTCGCCGTCGAGGCGATCGAAGCCACCGACAATGTGCGGTCGGTGCGTGAACCCTCGCGCATGCCGGCGAGAATACCGATCAAAAGCGAGATCGGCACCATTACGGCCAGCACGCAGAGCATCAGGATGCCGGTGGCGCTGAGCGCCGGAAAGAGTTTCGAAGCGACCGTCGTCTTGAACTTGGTCGAGCAACCGAAATCGCCTTGCAGGATGCCGGAGAATGTCGGCACGACCGGATCGTTGCAGAAGGAGAAACGCTGTGCGGGCTTGCCGGTCGCCGGGTCGGTCACCGGCTGCTTGGGCATGATGCCCAGCCATTGGCCGTAGCGGATAAAGAAATTCTGCCGATAGCCATGGTTGACCAGCCAAGCCTCAAGCTGCTCGGCGGATGTGTGCATTTCGGTCTGGCTGATCGCGAGCTTCTTCAGATTAGGCCCGAGATTGACCAGGAAGAAGACGATCATCGTCAGGCACAGCATCGTCAATGCCATGGTGCCGAGACGCCTGATAACGAAAGAAAGCATGGCGGTCCCCTGCCGGTCGGGTTGGGGGGTGGAACCGGTTTGCAAGCCGTGCGCTGCCGCCAGCGGCAGAACAAGCCTTCAGACCAGTCCCAGATGCAATACCCTTTTTATTGCAGACCCAGGCCGAAGAGTCCGCAACTTTTTGCTGCGCCGACTTCCGGTCCAAGGACCATGCAAAGAGCGAGGGAAAGGGGCGAGACGCCCCTTTCCGGATCGTCCGGTCAGGCCTGCTCGAGCCAGACCTTGCCGTAGTCGCGCTCGAAGGTCGGGTGCATCTTGTAGTTCTGCACCGCCTTGACCGAATGGCTGTAGAGCTTGCGCCAATAAGGCTGGATGATAATGCCGGAATCCTGCAGGATCTGCTCGATGTCCTTCATCATTTCCTTGCGCTTGGCTGCGTCGGCAACCGCGAGCGCAGCGTTGAGCTTGGCATCCCACTCCGGATTCGACCAAGCCGTCTCATTCCAGGCTTCACCGGTACGATACCCGATCGCCAGAACCTGGACGCCGAGCGGCCGCATGTTCCAGTTGGTCATCGACAGCGGATACTTCGTCCAGTCGTTCCAGAAGGTCGAACCCGGCAGCACCGTACGTTTGACCTTGATGCCGGCGTCGCGCATCTGCGCGGCGATCGCATCGCCTGTGTTCTTGTGCCAGTCCTCGTCGACCGTGATCAGCTCGTGCTCGAAATCGGCCTGGCCGGCTTCCGCCATCAGCGCCTTTGCCTTCGCCGGGTCGCGAGCAACCTTCGGCAATTCGTAGTATTCCGGATGGATCGGGGCGACATGGTGGTTCTCGGCAACCGTGCCGGCATTGCCGTAGCCGAGCTGGAGGACGACAGCGTTGTCGACCGCGAGCTGCAGGGCGTTGCGAACCTTCTGGTCGCCGTAAGGCTTGTTGGCCACATTGGTGCGGCAGACGATCGTCGAGGCGGTGACGACCTCGGACTTCGCCAAGTCCATGCCGTCGAGGATCGACACATAGTCGGCCGAGGTTTCGAAATTGGTGTGCACTTCGCCTGCTTCGAAAGCGCTGACCATCGCCGCCGGATCGGTGCCGTAGTCGATGAACTCGATGCCGTCGAGGAAGACGTCACCATCCCACCATTTGTTGTCTTCGCGGCGCTTGTAGACCACTTTCTGGCCGACATCGTAGGAGACCAGCTCGAACGGCCCAGTGCCGATCGGGCAGGACTTGAAGTCGCCGCCTTTTTCGTCGAACGTCTTGTGGACGATGAGGCCGGGATAGTCGCACACGTTGGGAATGAGGGCGATATCCGGCTTGCTGAGCGTCAGCTTGATCGTGTGGTCATCGACCTTGGTCACCGCGCTCTCATCCAGCTTGTCGTCCTTGACCAGCGAACCGAGGCGACCCGGCATGGAATTGCCTTCGGCCTTCTTGTCGGCCCAACGCTTGAGGTTGAAGATGACGTCGTCTGCGGTGAACGGATCGCCGTTGTTCCAGGTGACGCCTTTGCGCACATGCAGCGTGTATTCGGTGGCGTCGTCATTCACGTCCCAGCTCTCCAGCAGATAGGGGCGGAACGTGTATTCGGTGGTGTATTTGACCAGCGGCTCGAGCGCCTGGCGCTCGGCATTGGCGATTTCCGACCAGTCGGACTTGCGCGGATCCTTCGGATCCTTAATCCATTGCGCGACCTTCAGTATCCCGCCTTTCTTGCCCTTCACCTCTTCCGCCTTGGCCGGCGTCGGGTCTGCAAGGCCAAGCATGCCATAGGCCATCGCCGTCGAGGCGCCGAAGACGCTGGCGAGAGCCAGAAATTCGCGACGATCCATCTTGCCTGCCTTGGCATCTTCGGCCATGGCCAGGATGTGATCGGGAACGCGGTCGCCGTTACTCTTGTAGATCGTCATGACTAACTCCCATTGTTGGCTTTCTGCCTTTTAACATTCCGCATCCGCGCCATGATGTCAAAGACGGCACGGATTGGGAACATGCCAAGGAATGTGCAACTTTGAAAGCAGGGCGGTTCGCGCGATAACGACAGTCTTGGCGCAAATTTGCTACTGCGCCAGGGATTTCGTCTGAAATCTCAACGGGCAATTAAACTGGGACATTCGCCGCTGCGCCGCTCGTTCTTCAGGCAACCAGTTGTTCTGCGCGAACGGCCGGTTTCAATATTCCCGTTCGTAGAAAACACCGCCTTTGGCTTCGCCGGCGTCGGTTGCCTCGCCACGCAGCTTGACGCCGCGCCCAACGTCGAGATCGACGGTTGCCTTACCCGAGCCCGGCCTGTCGCCCTTCTGGATCGTCACATAGGTACGGTCGTTGAGATACTTGCCCGCCGAGACGGCGGTGCCACCCTGTTCATCGGTGATTACGTCGAGATCGTCGACGCCGATTGCGCTGCGCAGGTTCTGCAGCAGGGAGGTCGAGCCGCCGACGCCGGCCAGTTGTCCGGCAGCCTCGGCAAGCTGCGCGATCTGCAGCGGCGACAGGTTCGACATCGAACGGCCGAAGATCAGCTGCGCCAGCACCTCATCCTCCGGCAACGCGGGTACCGAGGAGAAGGTGAATTTCGGGTTGTTCGCCTCGCCCGACACCACGATGGTCACGGTGGCGCTGGTCGTCTTCGATTGCGCCGTGAGATTGAGGTAGGGCACCAGAGAGCCGGAAAAGCCGACGGTGCCTTCGGTGAAGGTCAGCCGCTTGGCAAGGATCGTCAACCGCCCGCGCCGCAAGGTGAAGGTGCCGACCGCCTGGGGTGACGATGCCGGGCCGGTCAGCCGCAGCGAACCGCCGAGCTCGGCGTCGACACCCCTGCCCTGGATGAAGATCTGGCTCGGCGCATTGACTGTGACGTCGAGATTGAGGCCGCTGCCGCCGCCACCGCTGCTTGCAGCGGCCGGGCGCAACGCCTTGTCCTGCGCACGTACGGCGGCCGGCGCATTCTTGTGCTTGACGTTGAGCTCGGCCAGCGAGCCGGGCAGCTTTTCGGGTACGGTGATGACGGTCTTGGCCAAGTTGACGGTACCGGAAATCACCGGCGCGGAGATGAGCGGTCCCTTGACGGTCAGGTCGCCGCCAAGATTGGCAGTGACCACCTTGCCGTCGGTATAGCGGCCGTCGACGAGCTTGATCGACAGATCGGCTGGAAAACCCTTAGCCGGATCGATGCCGACGGTGCCGCTGGCCGAAAGGCTGCCGCGTGTCGACAGCGTGCCGGTCAGGCGATTGATCCTGGCCACGCCATTGCCGATAGCGACATCGGCAGTGATGTCGTTGATCGCAAGCCCCGAGCGCGCGTCGAGCAGGCGGGCGCCTGACGTGCGGACCGTGCCTGAGATCACCGGCGACGTCGCCGGGCCGCGCACCTGCACATCGACGTCGGCCGTGCCGCTCAGGGACAGGCCTTGCGCGGCGAGTGTCCTGGTGAGGAAGGCGAACGGCACCTTGCCGGAAAAGTTGAGATCAAGGGTGGGCCCGCCTGATGTCGTCATCGTGCCGCCGCCCTTGAGGCCGAGGCCGGCGGCATCGCTCATGTTGGCGTCGAACGTCAGTCTGTTGCCCGAATACGTACCTGAGGATGAAACGCCCATGCCGCCGAAACCTGCACCACGGGTCTGCGACGTCTGAACGCCTGCGGCGTCGATCTTGAAGGCAACGGCCGGATTGGCCGGCGCGCCCGTCACCTTCACCGTGCCTGAGATGGAACCGGCGGCATCGAGGCCCGGCGAAAAACTGTTGGCTATCGAGATCGGGATGCGGGCCAGCGTCGCGTTGAGGTCGAACGCCTGCCCAGCCTTGCCCGTGACCGTCGCCGTGCCGCCGCCGAGGTTGAGCACCAGCCTGTCGAGGCTGGTCACTCCATTGGCGATGTTGATGGTCGAGGCCTGGGCGATGGCCGCCTTGATGCCGCGGATGGTCGCCTCGCCGGAGGCAAGTTCGACCGTCGTCGTGCCCTTGACCGCCTTGACCCGGCCGGCCGCCCTCAGCGGAATATCCTTGACGGTGGCGCCACCGGAAAAGCCGGTCCATTCGCCGTCGCGCTTGAGATCGACGTTGACGCCCCGAATAGCCGTGCCGCCGGAAGTTACGCTGTCGGCACGGATTTTGCCCGAGATCACCGGTGCCGCCAGATAGTTGGCGATCAGCGCGTCGATGCTCACGGCCTTGGCCGAGACATCGCCGCGCGAGATCGAGGCCGTCGTCGCCTTGACGGCGACTTGCGGCACGGTACCCGCCTTGGAGAAGGCGATCGTGCCGCGCACATCGCCATCGGCCTTTTCCAGTGCCAGGGCCGCAAGCGGACCGATATCGGGCAGGTCGAGCGCCACGGTGCCGGCCGGCAGGAAGGCATCGTCGAGCGCCAGGTCGCCGGAGATACGGTTCTTGCCGAGCGACAGCAAAAGTCCATTGATGGCGCGTTTGCCGTCCGATGTCGCCAGCACGGCGCTGCCCTGCAGCGGTTGGCCGCCGACATTTCCGGTGAGTTGCACATTCGCAGCCGGGTTGGCGGCATCAGCCTTGCCGGTGGCAGTGAGCTTCAGACCGGTGATCTCGCGCGCCGCGACCGAAAGCCTGTCGCTGTTGATACTCAGCGACAGATCCGGCGCGGTGCTGGCGCCTTGCGCATTCAGCGCGAAAGAGATGGCGCCTTTGGCGTCCTTGGATAGCAGCGAGACGTCGCCTAGCGCGCCTTTGACGTCGGCGCTGAGCTTGTTGTCGGCAAGGCTCGCCTGGCCGTCTGCCGTCAGCGAACCGGACGACAGCCTGACGGTATTGGCGGTGACATTGCCATTGGCGTCCCGCTTCAGCGCGGCACTGAATTGCGTTCGCTCGGCGAGCACGCCACGTACCGACCCCGGCAGTGCCGCCGAGGCGGCGTCCGCCTTGACATTGAGGGCGATGGCGCCGTCGGCCAGCGAGACCCGCCCGTTGAAGCCGCTGTTCAACGCGTCGCTGGTCACCGTGCCGCTATCGATGACGATGGCATCGGCGGCAAGGCTGCCGGCGAGTTTGGCGGTGACCTTGCCGGCGATCAGCGGCGCGATAGTCGGATTGTCGAGGCCGATTTTTTCGGCAGTCACGGTGCCGGAGATCGGCCCGCTCCGGGCTTTCACGTCAAAGCGATCGGAGTGCAGCGCAAGCGTGATGCCCTCGATCTTAGCCAGATTGGTGGCGGCCGATGGCAGCGTCGCGGAAATGTCGAGCTTCGGCTGGGCGCCCTGCCCGGCCGCCGTTAGCGATATCGCCTGTAGCTCGAGCTTGATCGGGCTCTCCTTGCTGCCAAGTGACAACGGCAGGCTCGGACCGGTAGAGGCCAGGTCGAGCGAAAAATCGCTGGCACCGTTCGGATTGATGGTGCCGGCTGCCTTGCCGGAGATTTTCTCGCCGGCAAGCGTCGCCTGCTCGATGGCCAGGCCGCTGGCCGACGAGAAACGGCCTGCCGCGTCGAGATCCAGCGGCCCGAGGCCAGCCTGCCGGGTCTGGCTGGTTTCGGCGCCGCTGAGGCGGGCGGTGAAGCGAATATCTGGGGCAGCCGACGATCCGGTGACCTGCGCGGTGCCGCTGAGCGCGCCGACGGCATCGAGACCCGGTGAAAAATCATTGGCAAGCGCTGCCGGCACCGCCGACAAGGTGGCAGCGAGATCGAGCGTCTGGCCGGCCGTACCCGACACGGCAACCGAACCACCGCCGACACCGAGCGCCAATTTCTCTATGCTCACCCTGCCATTGGCGATTGTCAGCGCTGATGGCTGCGCGACAGCTGCCTTGATGCCGCGGATGGTCGCCTCGCCCGAGGCAAGCTCGATGCTGGTGGTGCCGTTCGCAACCCTGACCCGCCCGGACGCGCTGGCCGGAATGCCGGCGACCGTGGCGCCGCCGCTAAAGCCGGTCCAGTCGCCATCGCGCTTCAGGTCGACATCGATGCCGCTGATCACCGTGGTTCCGGAGGTGATCGTGTCGGCCTTGATCTTGCCGGCGATTGCCGGTGCTTTGAGATAATTGGCGACCAGCGCGTTGACGGCGATTGTCTTCGCCGCCAGTTCGCCGCGCGAAATCACGGCGCTCGTCGCATCGATCGCGACCGTCGGCGCTCCGTTGTCGTTCGCAAAGCGGATGGTGCCGCGCACGTCGCCGGCTACCGACTGGCCCGCGAGTGCGGCCAGCGGAGCAATATCGGCGGCATCGAGGGTCAACGTGCCGAGCGGCAGCAGGTTGTCGTCGAGCCCGAGGTCGCCGGAGACCTTGTTGTCGGCTAACGAGACGGCAAGTCCATTGATGGAGCGCTTGCCGTCGGTTGTGACCAGCGATGCCTTGAGGTCGAGCGGCTGGTCGTCGACCGAGCCGGTCAGCGAGACATCGGCGGCGGGACTGGCGATATCGGCCTTGCCGCTCGCGCTCAGCTTGATCTGCTTCACCGCATGGCCGGACGCCGTCAGGCTGTCGCTGTTGGCCGAAACCGAGAAATCCGGTGCGCTGCGCGCGCCGCTTGCGGTAAGCCCGAAACCGACGGCGCCGCCGACCTTGGCGCCGACCAGCGGCGACAGCACCGACACGTCGCCCAGCGTACCCTTGATATCGGCCCGGATATCGGTGCCTTGCGCACTGGCGGTGCCGCTGGCGCTAAGCGTGCCGGAGGTGAGTTGCAATGCGTTGGCGGCGAACGCACCGTCCGG
This sequence comes from Mesorhizobium sp. M0074, assembly GCF_040322975.1. NCBI lineage: Bacteria > Pseudomonadati > Pseudomonadota > Alphaproteobacteria > Hyphomicrobiales > Phyllobacteriaceae > Mesorhizobium > Mesorhizobium sp. M0074. Next base: position 64,767 of record NZ_JAMYUM010000025.1, on the reverse strand, counting down.
GTCGCGTGTCGCGGTTGCGGAAAACTGCACGCGCTCGCCGAGAACCGAGCTGATTTGCGGCGGCAGCGCCGTCGAAGCCGCGTCGGCATTCATCTTGAGCGTCATCGACAGATCGGCAAGCGCCACTGTGGCTGTTACGGACGCATTGAGCGCGTCGCTGCGTAGCGTGCCTTCGTCGACGACAATCTGTTCCTTGCTGACGGAGCCGGCGAGACCGGCGCTGACCCTGCCCGTTATCAGCGGCGCCAAAGTCGCGACGTCGGTGTTCAGGCCGGCCGCCGTCAGCTTGATGGTGACCGGCCCGCTACGGTTCTGGATGTCGAAACCATCGGAATGCACTTGCCCGATCAGGTCGTCCACCCGCGTGCCGCCCGCCACCACCGAGACCAGCGACGCGCCGATATCCACCATCGGCGCCTTGCCATCGCCGAAAGCGCGGGCCGTGGCATCCTTGATTGCCACGGTTATCGGTTGCGCCTCGCTGCCGAGGCTGAGCACGATCGGCGGCCCCTTTGCGGCGAGCTTCACCGAAAGGTCGCTGGCGCCGTTCGGATCGACAATGCCGGCGGCGGTCGCGTGCAAGGCGCCGCTGTCGATATTGGCGCGCTCGACATCGACGCCGCCGGCCGCGGTCGCCGTGCCGGCGAGGTCGAAGCTGGTCTTGCCGGCAAACAGCGGTTTCAGGGTTTCGGGCAGGAAGCGCTCGAATTCGCCATCGCCGTTGGCCTCGACATAATGACCCTTGTCGGTGAGCTGATGGCGACCGGTAAGCTGGGTGACGATCCGGCCGTCGACAACGAAGGTCCCGATGCCATTCCAGTTGGCGAGCGGTCCGGTGCCGGAAACGACAATGTTGACCGGCGGCGCGCCCGGCAGGTTGAGCAGGTTGGCGATGATGCCGCCGGCCGGCTCGGATGCCTTAAGGTCGAGGTCGAGCTTGTTGTCGGCCGGCGCGAAATGGGCTTTGGCGTCGACCGTGCCTTGCTTGCCGTCGTGGCGAACGATGTTGAGGTTGGTCTCGATCGCCAATGGTGAGGCGTCCGCCTTGAGCGCTCCCTTGGCTGCAAGTTCGGCGACACCGCTGCCGGCCAGAGCCTGCCCGAGCGCGATTTCGGGAAGGTCGAGTTGCCTGACGTCGATGGAAACCGGCAGCGTCGTCGCTCCGCTTTGGCTCGACTGTGTATTGGCCACCGGCAGCCTTGCCAACTCGATACGCTCGGCCCCAATGCGATCGGCGCTGAAGCTCTTCGACAGGAGTGCCAGCGGCGACCAATCGACGGCCACGTTGCGCGCCACCATCCAGGCGCCTTCGCGATCCTCCAGAACGACATGATCGACCCTCAGCGCGCCCGACCAGATACCGTCGATGCCGACGACAGTGACCTTGCGATCACCGGTCGAGGCCATGGTCGAGATGATGCCGGCAAGGTTTTCGCGGCCGCGCTCGGTTTTGGTCAGCACGACGAGCGCCCCCACCGCCGCTGCCACGACGATGAGCAGCGTGTAGAAAAGGATACGGAGGATGCGCCTGAATATTGCCATCAGAATGCCTGGCCGATGCCGGCATAAATGCCGAAATGAGGATCGTCGGGGCCGCGGTTGAGCGGCACCGCCGCGTCGACGCGCAGCGGCCCGAACGCCGTCAGATAGCGCAAGCCTACACCCGCGCCGACCTTCATGTCCGAAAAATCGGGGACCTGCCTGGTCGACACCGTGCCGGCATCGACGAACGGCACGACGCCGATCTTGTCGGTGACGGCGATGCGCATCTCGACCGAGGTCTCGAAGAACGAAAGCCCGCCGATCGGCTCTCCATTGCTGTCCTTCGGGCCGATGCCTTGATAGGCATAGCCGCGCACCGAACCGCCGCCGCCTGAGTAGAAGCGTCGATCTGCCGGAACATCTTGAAGACTGGCGCCGATGATAGAGCCGATGGCGACACGTTCGGCGAAAACGAATTTCGAGGCCGAATCGAGTGACTGGTAGGCCGACCCCTCGCCCTTCAGCTTGACAAACGCAGCCCCGCTCAAAATGTCGTAGCTCGGCTCGCCATAGGCCAGCACCCTGAAGCCCCGGGTCGGATTGAGCTTGCTGTCGCGATTGTCGTAGACATATTGCAGTGGAATGCTGGCGATCAGATAGGTGTGCTTGCCGAAAGCGTCGTGGATCCTCGAATAATCCAGCGCGACTTGCGCGGAAACCGTCTGCTTCTTGTCGAGTTCGTAGGATAGGCCGGTGCTGCCCTTGACCGAGAAATGGTCGTAGGCGTCGGGGTGCTCCAGCACGGTATTGACGCTGGCAATGAACTTCGACGCCGGCCCGACCACGCCCGGCTTTTCGAACATGACGCCGGCATTGTAATTGAGCTGGGTCAAGTCGTTGCTGCCGATGCCGCTGATCTTGCCGTCGATGCGCAGCTTTTCGGCGCGGCCAAACAGATTGCGGTGCCCCCAATAGCCTTCGAGGCCCAGCCCCTCGGTGTTTGAGAAGCTGCCGCCAATGCCGAAATAGCGTGGCTTGCGCTCGCTGACCTCGACACCGATCGGGATGTTGCCCTCGGCGTCGAGCGCGTCGGCTTCCTTCACCGTCACGCTGTTGAAGACCTCGAGCCCAAGCAGCCGGTCGCGCGCGTCGTCGATCTCATCGGGCGAATACTGGCGGCCGCGCTTCAGGCCGGTCATATATTCGGTGAAGTCGCGGTCGACCTTTTCGGTGCCCTCGACAGTGGTGTCGCCATAGCCGGCGACCGGGCCGGCCGCGACGGCAAGCGTCACGTCGAGCGTCGAACCGGCGTGCTCGGCGACGATCTCGCGGCCCGTCACCTTGGCCAGCGGCCTGCCTTCTTGCTTGAGTGCCCGCACGATCGCCGCCTCGGCCTTGAGCACGGCGCCCGAACTGGCGTCACCGCCGGCGATCAGGCCGAAATCGGCACTTGCCAGCCCCGCCGCATCGCCTTCCAGTCTGATGTTGCCAAGCGTGAATTTCGGCCCGGCTGCTATGCTTATCACCACCGGTATCGGCTGCGGACCCGAAAACTCGGCATCGGGCGGCAGATCGTCGAGCGGCTTGCCCTGAATAGTGATGGTGACGACACCCTCGTAGCGGGCGTCAGTGTAGAGTGCGGCAACAAGTTGCTCACGGTCACTGCGCGCCTTGGCCAGCAGGCCGAGAGAACCGGATACCGGGTGTTCCTCGTCGGCCTTCAGCGCCGAGGCGTTTTCGAGCTTCTCGGCGAGATCCTTGTCGGCGTCCGGCGCCTCGATCGTCACCGCATAGCGCAGCGGGTCGACGATATCGGCATCTTCGTCTTTGGATCCCCACAGCTTGATGCCGAAAATCTCGAAGGCTGCCGCACTTCCGGTTTCGGCAACAAGTGCCGTAGAGCACAACAATGCGAAAAGCAGGGCGCGCGAAAGCGCGCGCCGTGGCGCGGTTCCTCCCGACATCTGCCTTTCATACGCCGGCATTACGCTCCTAGCCTAGCTCGCAAACCTAAAATTGGAATGAAGTTCTGAAGCACTCGTAAAGGGGCCACAATCCAATTGCTGAAATAGACAGGGCTTGGAACTCACACCTTCTGCGTCGCCGCAAGAAAGCGTGATCCCCTGTCCTATGGAGCTACTACCGGTCACCGGCCGGAAAGCAAACCGTTGGCAGGCGGATCCTGCCGCGTCCCGATGTTGACAAGCGCGACTGAAGCTTGAAGATTTCTGGACGTAAGCACTTGTCTGGAGGGGTTTATGGCAATGCGCGCGGCTCGTGGTTTATCGATTCTTTTCCTTCTCTTTTTTGCCTGGAGCGGTGTCGCGCAAGCGGCCGAAGCCCGGCGGGTGGTGACATCGGACAATTCCGAATATTTCGGTTTCGATCTCAGATCCGACCAGAATGTCAGCCTCGACCAGTGCAAGACCACCTGCCTCGGCGACCCGGCCTGCCGCGCCTTCACCTACAACCTCAAGGCCAAATGGTGCTTCCTTAAATCCGATTACAATTCGTTGAAACCCTTCGGCGGCGCCGTCGCCGGCAAGATCGTCAACATCGATGGCGATCCCGACATCGGCGCGCCACCCGAACTCGCCTTCTTCCCCAACTGGATGGCCGACCAGGCCCAGCAATACCGCAACAAGCTCACTGGCCCGACCTACACCAAGCCGACAGAAGGGCTGACGGCGCTGAGGGCCGCCGCCGAACAGTCGGCGCTGACGGGCGATCATCGCTCGGCCATGCACAAATACGAAGCGGCGGTTTCGGTGTTGCCTGATGATGGCCAGCTCTGGCTCGAGCTGGCGCGCGAAACGCTTGCCGTCCATCCGACCGCCAACAGCTCGGAGCCGTCGACCCTACCGGCGAACGCCACTTCCGCCGCCTTCAACGCCTACAAATTGCTGCGCACCACCAAGACGCGCGCCGACGTGCTGGCGCTGCTCGGGGACGGCCTTGATCGCCGCGATCTCTACAGGCCGGCCCTGCAGGCCTACGAGGCGAGCCTCGCTCTCGTCAATTCGCCGGCAGTCAGGGCCGCCTATCAGGATCTCAAGGCCCGCAAGGGCTTCCGCGTCATCGATCATACCGTCGATGCCGACACCAGCGCGCCACGCATCTGCGCGCAGTTCTCCGAGGAACTGGTCAAGACCGGCGTCGACTACTCGCAGTTCGTTACTGTCGACAACGCCGCTCCCAAGGGCGTCGAAGCCAAGGACAAGCAGATCTGCGTCGAAGGACTCGAGCACGGCCAACATTATGACGTGACCTTCCGCGCCGGCTTGCCGGCCGCCATTGGCGAAGTCACCGCGGCACCGGTGGTTCTGTCGATCTACGTGCAGGACCGCGCGCCTTCGGCCCGCTTCACCGGCGACAGCTTCGTGCTGCCCGCAGGCGCACGCCGCGGCATACCGGTCGTCACCGTCAACATGAATGCCGCCGAAATGAAGCTCTTCCGCATCGGCGACCGCTCGCTGGCCCAGCTTCTGTCGGGATATCAGTTCCTGCGCCAGCTTGACGGCTACGACATTTCGAACATCTCCGAACAGATGGGCGAGCCGGTCTGGCAAGGCCAGCTCGACATCGCCAACGACCTCAACAAGGAAGTCACCACCTCCTTCCCAATCGACGAGGCTTTGCCGAAGCGCAAGCCCGGCGTCTATGTGCTGACCGCACAAGCCGTCAACGATCGCAGCGACGACTATGATTCGCACGCCACGCAATGGTTCGTCGTCTCCGATATCGGCCTGTCGACCTATACCGGACAGGATGGGCTGAACGTCTTTGCCCGTTCGCTCGCAACCGCCAAGCCGATCGCCGGCGCCGAGCTGACGCTGCTGGCCAGGAACAATGAAATCCTCGGCACCGCGACCACCGACGCGGAAGGGCGGGCGGTGTTCAATCCCGGCCTGACGCGCGGCGACAGCGGCATGGCCCCGGCCGTGCTGATGGCCAAACAGGGCGACGACGATTTCGTCTTCCTCGATATGGGCCGCGCCGGCTTCGACCTGTCCGACCGTGGCGTCGCCGGACGGCCGGCACCTGGCGCGCTCGACGTCTATGCCTGGACCGAGCGCGGCATCTACCGCGCCGGCGAAGATGTCCATGTCGCGGCCCTTGCCCGCGACAGTGCCGCCAAGGCGGTCGAGAACCTGCCGCTGACCTTCATCTTCTCGCGGCCCGACGGCGTCGAGGACCGCCGCATCGTCAGCGATGGCGCATCGGCCGGTGGTCACGCGGTCGACCTGCCGCTGGAACCCAACGCCATGCGCGGCACCTGGACGGTGGCGATCCATACCGATCCCAAGCAGGCGGCGGTCGCCAGCCAGATGTTCCTGGTCGAGGACTTCGTACCGGATCGCATCGAGTTCGACCTGTCCTCCGACAAGCAGGAGATCGCGCAGGGCGAGACCGCCAACATTACCGTCGACGGCCGCTTTCTCTACGGCGCGCCGGCCGCGGGCCTCGCGCTCGAAGGCGAATTGACGCTGTCGACCGCCCGCGACTGGGACCGCTTCAAAGGCTATTCCTTCGGTCTGGCCGACGAACAGTCGGCTGAACCGACGGTGACGCCCTTCACCGGCCTGCCGGTGGTCAGCGAGGACGGCAAGGCGACCTTCCCGGTCTCCGTCGATCAATTGCCATCCACCACCAAGTTGGTCGATGCAAAGGTCACTGTCAGGATGCGTGAAACCGGCGGCCGTGCCGTCGAGCGCTCGCTGAATATCGGCATCCGCCCGCAGGGCCACATGATCGGCATCCGCCCGGATTTCGACGACGACGAGGTGCCGCAAGGCGGCACGGCCAAGTTCAGCCTGATCGCTGTCGACCCAGACGGCAAGCGTGAGGCGCTGAAGGGCGCGCAGTGGTCGCTGGTCAAGGTCGAGCGTAGCTACCAGTGGTACCGCTCGAGCAACTCCTGGAACTATGAGCCGGTCACCTTCACCAAGGCGGTGGCCAACGGCCAGGTCGACCTAAGCGCCGATGGCGAGGCGACGGTGTCGCTGCCGGTCGACTGGGGCCGCTACCGGCTCGAGATCGAGACAGCGGATCCGGAAGGCCCGGCCACCAGCTACGAGTTCGACGCCGGCTGGTATGTCAGTTCCACCACCACCGAAACGCCCGACGGCCTCGAGATCGCCCTCGACAAGGATACCTATGCGGCGGGTGAAGTGGCCAAGCTCAAAGTGTCGCCGCACTTTGCCGGCGAGCTGCTCGTCACCATCGGCGCCGACAAGCTCCTGAAGACCGTCACCGCCAGCGTGCCGGCCGGCGGCAGCACCGTCGACATCCCGGTCGGCGACGACTGGGGTGCCGGCGCCTACGTCACGGCAACGCTGTTCAGGCCGGGCGATGCGCAAGAGACACGTATGCCGGCGCGCGCCATCGGCGTCAAATGGCTGAAGCTCGATCCCGGCTCGCGGAAGCTTGCCGTCAGCTTGGCGCCGCCGGACAAGACCATGCCGCGCCAGCAGCTGTCGATCCCCGTGGCCGTAGCCGGCGTGCAGCCCGGCACCAACGCCTATGTCATGGTCGCGGCCGTCGACGTCGGCATCCTCAACCTGACCAACTACAAGGTACCGGATCCGGAGAACTGGTTCTTTGGCCAGCGCATGCTCGGTCTCGAGGTTCGCGACATCTATGGCCGGCTGATCGACGGCTCGCTGGGCACAACCGGTAAGCTGCGCACCGGCGGCGACGGCGCCAACATGCAATCGCAAGGCAGTCCGCCGACCGAAAAGCTGGTCGCCTTCTTCTCCGGCCCGGTCCAGCTCGACTCCGACGGCAAGGCGCGGATCGACTTCGACATACCGCAGTTCAACGGCACCGTGCGCGTCATGGCCGTCGCCTGGACAAAGGAAGCAGTCGGCCATGCCCAGTCCGACGTCATCGTTCGCGATCCGGTGGTGATCACCGCCGGCCTGCCGCGATTCCTGGCGCCCGGCGATTCCGCCGTCATGCGGCTCGACGTCGCCGACACCGACGGCCCCGCTGGCGACTACAAGCTGACCATCAACACGACGGGCGACCTGTCTACCCGCAGTGCCGCCTTGCCTGAAAAGCTGACGCTGGCCAAAGGCAAGCGGCAGACGCTGACCGTGCCGTTGATTGCGCAGACCGCAGGCAACGCCTCGATCACCATCAAGCTTGCGCATGCCGGCGGCACCGCCGTCGAGCAGACGCTCTATGTGCCGGTGCGCCCGGCGCAACTACCGGTGACCACCCGCATGGTCGTCGACCTCAAGGGCAATGGCGGCGCGCTGCGCGTCGACAAGGAACTGCTGGCGGCAAGCCTGCTCGATGGGGCTTCGGTCAGCGTCGGCGTTTCGCAGGCGGCTGCCTTCGATGTACCGTCGCTGCTGATGACGCTCGACCGCTATCCCTATGGTTGCGCCGAACAGACCACCAGCCGCGCCATGCCGCTTCTCTACGTCAACGAGATGGCTTCCGGCATCGGCATGGCCAGCGACCCCGATCTGCATGGCCGCGTCCAGGACGCCATCTACAAGGTGCTGAGCTATCAGGCCTCGGCCGGCAGCTTCGGCCTGTGGGGTCCGGGTTCCGGCGATCTGTGGCTCGACGCCTATGTCACCGATTTCCTCGCCCGGGCGCGCGAGCAGAAGTACGACGTACCGGCCCTGGCGATGAACCAGGCGCTGAGCAATCTGCAGAACGCGATCGGCTACGATCAGGACGTCCAGGATCGCGGCAGCGAGATCGCCTATGCGCTCTATGTGCTTGCCCGCAACAAAAAGGCCTCGGTCGGCGATCTGCGTTATTATGCCGACACCCAGCTCGAAGCCTTTACCAGCCCGATGGCCGTCGCCCAATTGGCGGCGTCTCTCGCGCTCTACGGTGACACCCAGCGCTCGGAGGCAACCTTCCAGGCCGCGCTGCAACTGGCCAAGTCGACGCCCGAATATGACTATTACCGGTCCGACTATGGCTCGCCACTGCGCGACGGCGCGGCGATCCTGGCGCTTGCCGCGGAAAGCAAGCCGGTGCCGACCATCGTGCCGGCGCTGATCCAACTAGTGACCAGGGAACGCGCCGACGCCAGGTGGACCAGCACACAGGACGAGTCCTGGATGCTGCTGGCGGCCCGCGCGCTGAAGGCCGGCAATGATTCGATCGCGCTGACCGTCAACGGCGCACCGCATGCCGGCGGCTATTCGGACCAGATCGCCGGTGGCGACCTGGCCGACAGTCCGCTGACCATCGTCAACACCGGCAGAAATCCGCTGCAGGCGGTCGTCACCACCGTGGCTTCGCCGATCCAGCCTCTGCCGGCCGGCGGCAACGGCTTTACCATCAGCCGTACCTACTACAAGCTAGACGGCACAGAGGCCAACGTGACGGAGGTCAAGCAGAACGAACGCTATGTCGTCGTGCTCAAGGTTTACGAGCAGAACACCTGGCCTTCGCGACTGCTGATCACCGACCTGTTGCCGGCCGGCTTCGAGATCGACAATCCGGGCCTGGTCTCCAGCGCCCAATTGACGAACTTCTCCTGGCTGGCGCAGACCGATGCCGCCCATCTCGAATTCCGCGACGACCGTTTCGTCGCGGCGTTCAATCCCAACGACGGCGACGGCGACCGCAACATCACACTCGCCTACGTCGTGCGCGCGGTGACGCCGGGCACCTACGCCCACCCGGCGGCAACGATCGAGGACATGTACCGGCCGCAATATTCGGCCCGCACCGCCACCGGCATGATGGAGGTCAAGGTGCCGTAAGGCAAAAATGGCGGATAGGAATATGGCGATGGAGCTGCCCCTCATTGCCCTGCCGGGCATTTCTCCCCGTATAGAGACGGGGAGAAAGAGCCATGCGCCGAAGTTTTCGCCGAACTTTAACGTCGCAGAAAAGGCGCCAAGGGTCGCGACAGCCCCCTTCTCCCCGTCACTAAACGGGGAGAAGGTGCCGGCAGGCGGATGAGGGGCGGCGCCATGCTCTCCAGAAAATTCCTGCGCCGAGCGGCCATCACGGGCATTTCCTTGGCCGGTCTCGCTGCAATCACCGCCGCCGCCCTCTGGCAGCTCGACCGCGCCTTTCCGCCGCCGCTGCCGGCGGAGCTGACGGTCTCAACCGAGGTGCAGGACCGAGACGGCCAGCTGCTGCGCGCCTTCGCTACGCCGGATGGCTACTGGCGGCTCGCTACCAGCCTGGACCAGGTCGACAAGCAGTTCGTCGACATGCTGGTCACCTATGAGGACAAGCGTTTCTGGGATCATCAAGGCGTCGACGTGCTGGCACTGGCGCGTGCCGCCGGCCAGTTCGCGACCAGCGGCCATATCGTCTCCGGTGGTTCGACGCTGCCGATGCAACTCGCCCGGCTGATCGAACCGCGCGACAGCCGCAGCCTCGGCTCGAAGATCAAGCAGATGCTGCGCGCCCTCCAGATCGAACGGCGGCTTTCCAAGCGCGAGATCCTCGAACGCTATCTGACGCTGGCGCCCTATGGCGGCAATCTCGAAGGTGTGCGCGCGGCTTCGCTTGCCTATTTCGGCAAGGAGCCGAAACGGCTGACGGTCTCGGAGGCGGCCCTGCTCGTCGCTTTGCCGCAATTGCCGGAAAAGCGGCGCCCTGACCGCAACCTCGACGTCGCCCATGCCGCCCGCGACCGCGTCCTGACCCGCATGGTCTCGGCAGGCCTGCTCGGCGAACGTGAGGCCGCGCGTGCCGCGCTCGACGATGTGTCGGGGCTCCGGCGGACCTTGCCGGCGCTCGCTGCCCATGCGGCCTATACGATGCTGTCCAAGGCCATTCCCGGCCAGAAGCTGCAACTGACGATCCGCAAGAGTGTCCAGGAAGGGCTGGAGCAGGTGGCCAAGGATGCGGCCGCCAGGCTCGGCCCTCGCCTCTCGGTGGCCATGGTACTGGCCGATGCCCGTACCGGCGATATTCTTGGTGAGGTCGGCTCTGCCGATTTCTTCGATGCCAGCCGTTCGGGCTGGATCGACATGACCAAGGTCGTTCGCTCGCCTGGCTCGACGCTGAAGCCGTTCATCTACGGCCTCGCCTTCGAACAAGGCCTGGTGGCGCAGGAGATGCTGATCGAGGACAGCCCAGCCGATTTCTCCGGGTATCGGCCGAAGAACTTCGACATGGGCTATCAGGGCGATGTCAGCATCAGGCAGGCGCTGCAATTGTCGCTCAACGTGCCGGCGATCCGCGTGCTCGACGCGGTCGGCCCGGCCCGGCTGATGGCACGCTTTCGCCAGGCCGATGTGACCCCTATCCTGCCCGTCAACGAAGCGCCCGGCCTGGCGATCGGCCTCGGCGGCGTCGGGGTGACCCTGCGCGACCTGGTCCAACTCTATGCCGGCCTTGCCAATGGCGGCAAGGCACACACGCTGCATGACGGCACCGAGCCGGCGAATGCCGAACGCTCGACCACCACCATCCTCGACGGGCAGGCGACCTGGCAGATCACCGACATCCTGTCAGGCGTCAAGCCTCCCCAGGGTGCCGCCCAACGCGGCATCGCCTACAAGACCGGCACCTCCTACGGCTATCGCGACGCCTGGTCGGTCGGCTTCGACGGCCGCTACGTGCTCGGCGTCTGGGTCGGCCGCCCGGACGCCGGCGCTGTGCCCGGCCTGTCCGGCTATGTCTCGGCTGCGCCCATCCTGTTCGAAGGTTTTGTCCGTTCCAGCCTGGCCGCCGTACCGCTGCCGAGCCAGCCATCCGGCGTCCGGCGGCCGACGCGCGTGGAGCGGCCGGTGACGCTGACGCGCTTCGGCGCCGGCGCCGATGGGCTGGTACAGGCGACGCCGACCGAACCTGCGCCAACCATCATCTTTCCGCCCGACGGCGCTCGCGTCGATCTCGGCACTTCCTCGGCCGACCCCTCGCCGCTGGTGCTCAAGCTGCAAGGCGGCCGCGCACCATTCCGCTGGCTGGCCAACGGCAAGCCGCTGGTCGGCATCGACCGGCGGCGCACCGCGACCTGGCAGCCGGACGGCGCCGGCTATTCGACCCTAACCGTGATCGACGCGGCGGGACGCGCGGCCAGTGTGAAGGTTTTCGTCGAGTGAAAGTTTCCCTTGAATAATTTCCGGCAGGTGATTCAGGGGATTGTGTTTTACGTCTTGCTTTCGGCCGCCGGTACTTTCTCGGCGTCTGCTGACGCGCTGCCCGCCAGCTTTGTTCGGCTAGCCGACATCGATCCCAATATCCGGCAGGATATCCGCTATGCCGGCCTCGAAAATTTCCTGCATCGCAAGGTAAGCGGCTACGATGCGCCGATATGCGTCCTCACCAGGCAAGCGGCGCAAGCGCTTTCGGCAGTGCAGAAAGCGATTGCCGCCGAAGGACTGACGCTGGTCGTGTTCGACTGCTATCGCCCTGCGCGGGCTGTCTCCGACATGGGTGACTGGACAAAAACGAGTGGACCACCGGACCCGCAATGGTACCCAAAGGTCAAGCGCAAGGATCTCATCGCCAAGGGCTATATCGGCGAACTGTCCACCCATTCGCGCGGATCGACGGTCGATGTCGCGATCGCGCGAGCCGACCGCAAGAGCGCTCCGAAACCGGCCTGCGGCGCGACCGATGCCGACACGCTCGATTTCGGCACGGGTTTCGACTGTTTCGATCCAGCGAGCGAAACGGCTCACCGACCGATAGCCCGTGAAGCGGCGGCTAACCGCAAAAGACTTGTCGAGGCGATGCGTGCCCGCGGCTTCAAGAATTACGCCCGCGAATGGTGGCACTTCACGCTGGAGAACGAGCCGTTTCCAAAAGAGCGCTTCAACTTTCCCGTTACCGCCGAATAGCCGGCCGAAACCTTCGGGCGCGACGCAGCCATTGCCGAAGAGCTAGCCGTCTCTAGATAATCGCGTCGGGAGCGCGATCATGGTCCATGCGGGAAAATAGTTTCTCGCATCGCCGAAACTAGGCGAAAAATTGCTTCAATAGGCCAAAAAAGGCAACATTGAATGCATCTAAATTCTATCAATTCGGTAGATTTGGCGCGAGTTCAACGGAGGCGGAAATGACCAAACCTCATTTCAGGAAACTGCTCGGCGCACTGGTCGCCACGTCTGTCCAGTTCGGCACGCTCGGTTTCGCGTTTGCCGACACCACCATTCTCAACGTGTCCTATGATCCGACGCGTGAGCTCTACAAGCAATTCGACGAGGCCTTCACCGCCCACTGGAAGGCCGAGACAGGCGAGACGGTCACCGTCCAGCAGTCGCATGGCGGGTCGGGCGCGCAGGCTCGCGCCGTGATCGACGGCCTCGACGCCGACGTGGTGACGCTGGCGCTCGAAGGCGATATCAACGCCATTGTCTCGAAAGCGAAGAGGATCAATCCCGACTGGCGGACGAAATTCGAAAACAATTCGGCGCCCTACACCTCGACCATCATCTTTCTCGTCCGCAAGGGAAACCCCAAGGGCATCCATGACTGGGGCGATCTGGTCAAGGACGACGTCCAGGTGATCACGCCGAATCCCAAGACCTCCGGTGGTGCGCGCTGGAACTATCTCGCCGCCTGGGCCTACGCCAGCGCCAAGGATGGCGGCGACGAGGCCAAGACCAAGGAATTCGTCGGCAATCTCTATGCGCATGTCCCGGTTCTCGACACCGGTGCGCGCGGCGCAACCGTGACCTTCGCGCAAAAAGGGCTGGGCGACGTGCTGCTCGCCTGGGAAAACGAGGCCTATCTGGCGCTCGACGAGTTCGGCGCCGACAATTTCGACATCGTCTACCCGCCGACCTCGATCCTGGCCGAGCCGCCGGTCGCCGTGGTCGACGCTAATGTCGACGCCAAAGGCACGCGGAAAGTTGCCGAAGCTTATCTGAGCTATCTCTATTCCAAGGAAGGCCAGACGCTCATCGCCAAAAACCATTATCGCCCTTCGAAGCCCGAGTTGGTGCCGGCGGAGGACTTGGCCAAGCTGCCTGAGATCAAGCTGATCACCATCGACGACCCGCTTTTTGGCGGCTGGAAGAAGGCACAGCCTTATCATTTCGGCGATGGTGGTATATTCGACCAGATCTACAAACCGGCCCAGTAGCATTTAGATCAGGACGACATGACCACAGCACCCGCCAAGGCGGGGTGGCGATTCAGGCAGCCGAGCGTCATTCCGGGTTTCGGATTGACGCTCGGCTTCTCGCTTGCCTACCTCACCCTCATCATCCTCATCCCCCTGTCCGGGCTGATCTGGCGCTCGGCGGCGCTCGGCTGGACCGACTTCTGGGCGATCGTCACCGACCGCCGCACCATCAACGCGCTTGAAATCAGCTTCGGCACCGCCTTCATTGCCGCCGCCGTCAACGTCGTCTTCGGCACGATCGTCGCGTGGGTGCTGGTGCGCTACAGCTTTCCAGGCCGCCGCATCGCCGATGCCATGGTCGACCTGCCCTTCGCGCTGCCGACGGCGGTTGCCGGCATCGCGCTGACCACGCTTTACGCACCGAATGGCTGGATCGGAAGCCTGCTGACGCCGCTCGGCATTAAGGTCGCGTATACGCCGCTCGGCATCGTCATCGCGCTGGTCTTCATCGGTCTGCCCTTCGTCGTGCGCACCGTGCAGCCGATCATGGAGGAGATCGACAAGGAGGTAGAAGAAGTGGCCGCCACGCTCGGCGCCAATCGCTTCCAGATCATCAGCCGCGTTCTACTACCCGGACTGGCGCCTGCCATCGTCACCGGTTTCGCGCTGGCCTTCGCGCGCGGCGTCGGCGAGTACGGTTCCGTCATCTTTATCGCCGGCAACCTGCCGTTCAAATCCGAGATCGCGCCGCTTCTGATCGTCATCCGGCTGGAGGAATATAATTACGCCGCGGCGACCGCGATAGCGGCGATCATGCTGGCGCTGTCCTTCGTCATGCTGCTGGTCATCAACCTGGTGCAGACCTGGAGCCGCAAGCGCTATGGCTGACCCGGAGATCAAATCCTACGCGCCGCACCATGAAAGCCAGTCGCCGGCGGTGACCGAGAGCCGCACGGCGAGAACCGTGCTGATGATCGTGACCTTTGCCTTCCTCGGCATTTTCCTGCTCCTGCCGCTGATCATCGTCTTCAAGGAAGCTTTCGCCAAAGGTATCGAGGCCTACACACAGGCGCTGAGCGAACCGGACACGCGCTCGGCGATCCGCCTGACGCTTCTGGTCGCGGCGATCTCGGTGCCGCTCAATGTGATTTTCGGCATCTCCGCCGCATGGGCGATCGCCAAGTTCGAGTTCAAGGGCAAGGCGTTCCTGACCACACTCATCGACCTGCCCTTTTCGGTCTCGCCGGTCATTTCCGGCCTGGTCTATGTACTTCTGTTCGGCGCGCAAGGCCTGCTCGGCGCCTGGCTCAAGGCGCATGGCATCGTCATCCTGTTTGCCGTGCCGGGCATCGTGCTGGCCACCGTCTTCGTCACCTTCCCCTTCGTCGCCCGCGAATTGATCCCGCTGATGCAGGAACAGGGCAATGGCGACGAGGAGGCTGCCCTGTCGCTCGGGGCCAATGGCTGGCAGGCGTTCTGGTACGTGACGTTGCCCAACGTCAAATGGGGATTGCTCTACGGCGTGCTGTTGTGCAATGCCCGCGCGATGGGTGAGTTCGGCGCCGTCTCGGTCGTGTCGGGCCACATACGCGGGCTGACCAACACCATGCCGCTGCATGTCGAAATCCTTTATAACGAGTACAATGCCGCCGCCGCCTTTGCCGTCGCTTCGCTGCTTGCCGGCCTGGCGCTCGTCACGCTGGTCTTGAAAACACTTCTCGAGATGCGCTACGGCGCCGAGATCGCCGCGACGCGCGGACACTGACAAATGCATGTCGCCCAAAAGTGTGTAGCGGTTTTTGGACAACGACATGCATAAAACAAAGATTTAATGTCGCCCAAAAGTGGGAACCGGTTTTGGGATAACGGCATGCATCAACTACAAAAGGGATTTGCATGGAAGTTCGCGTTGCCAACGTGCGCAAGGAGTTTGAGCGGTTTCCGGCCCTCCGCGACGTTTCGCTCGACATCAAGTCGGGAGAACTGATCGCCCTGCTGGGACCTTCCGGTTCCGGCAAGACGACGCTGCTCAGGCTGATTGCCGGCTTGGAGCGGCCGACCCGCGGAAAGATCTTCTTCGGCGAAGAGGATGCGTCCCAAAAGTCGATTCAGGAGCGCAATGTCGGCTTCGTCTTCCAGCACTACGCGCTGTTTCGCCATATGACGGTCGCCGACAATATCGGCTTCGGACTCAAGGTCCGGCACGGGCCGTCACGCCCGTCGGCGAAGGAAATTCGCCGCCGCGCCTCGGAACTCCTCAACCTCGTTCAGCTTTCCGGTCTGGAAAAACGCTATCCGGCACAGCTTTCGGGCGGCCAGCGCCAGCGCGTGGCGCTGGCCCGCGCCATGGCGATCGAACCGGCCGTGCTTTTGCTCGACGAGCCGTTCGGCGCGCTCGATGCGCAGGTGCGCCGCGAACTGCGCCGCTGGCTGCGCGACATCCACGACGCCACCGGCCACACCACGGTCTTCGTCACCCATGACCAGGAAGAGGCGCTGGAGCTTGCCGACCGCGTCGTAGTGATGAGCCAGGGCCGCATCGAGCAGGTCGGCACCGCCGACGAAATCTACGACACTCCGAACTCGCCCTTCGTCTACGGCTTCATCGGCGAATCGAGTTCGCTTCCGGTCAAGGTCGAGGACGGCCAGGTCTGGATCGCCGACCGGCCGATCGGGCTTTCCGCGCCGCACGCACCGCAAGGCGAAGCGACGCTGTTCTTTCGCCCGCACGACGTCGATCTGGTGGAAGAATGCAACGGCTGCATCGCCGGCACGGTCGCCGCCGGCCGCCGCGTCGCCGGCACCAGGCGGGTCGAGCTCGAAATCGGCGGCGAACGTCAGCGGGTCGAGATCGAATTGCCCGTCGATCATCCGGCGGCGCAGAAAAGTCGCGTGGCTTTTAGGCCGCGGCGCTGGAAGCTTTTTCCGGCTGCTTGATCCTCTATCAGGCGCTACAACAGCCAGTTCTCGACCTTCAGGCCTTTGATCCGGTTGAACTCCCCGGTGTTGGCGGTCACCAGGGTAGTTCCAAGCGCACGGGCGTGGGCAGCAATAAAAAGGTCATTTTGGCCGATGGTCTGGCCCCTGCCTTCCAGTTCTGCGCGAATCGCGCCGTACTCGGCATCCACCGGCACATCGAGCGGCAAGACGGGAATCTCAGCCAGCAATTCCTCGACCTTCTTGTGCAACTTGGCTGATCTTTTCTTGACGCAGCCATATCGCAGTTCCGACGCGACCACGATGCTGGTACACACGGCGGCGTCTCCCACGCGCAGGACAGCGCTTGCGGCTTTCCCGGCCGGATTTCGGATCATGTCGCTGACAATGATCGTATCCAGCATGAACCGCATCAAAAAAATTCCTCTGATTTGACAGGCATATCCTCGACTTCGGGAAAGTCTTCCTCGGCACCGGGCGGCGCCTCTTTCGCCCATTGCGCGAGCAGCGCCGTGAGGCCAGGTTTGCGGACCGGCTCGATGATCAGGCGGTCGCCTTCACGGCTGATCAAGACCCTTTCGCCGGGAAGTTCGAACTCGACAGGAATGCGTACCGCCTGGCTGCGATTGTTACGAAACAGCTTCGCCTCTTTCGGCGGGGTTGTTGAATGGCGGCGTTGGGGCATGGCGATGGCTCCTTGTATATACCGCTTGTATATGCCAGGCAGCGCCGCGATGCATTCGTCTTGCCACCGCGTTAGCCGGCCGGGAATCTTCGTGCACGCGAACCACGCCGGCACCCCTTCCAAGCTGCGCGGAAGACCCTTCTTGAAAGAAAAAACTAGAAATCGCCCACAACGGGACTACTTTTTCTCGCGATAATGTCGAGGGGCCGCTCTGCGTGCCTCGTCGCGCAAGATGCCTTGCCGCTATGGTCCGGCAATAAGCGTACCGCATTGGAGCCCTGTTTCATGAAGCGATTTTTGCTTGGCGTCGCCACATTGGCCGGCCTCTTCCTCGCATCCTCCCAAGCCTGGTCGGCCGACAGATTGCTGAACGCCTCTTACGATGTCGGCCGCGAACTGTTTGCGCAGGTCAACAAAGCGTTCGTCGCCGGGCACCCCAGTGTGACCATCGATCAGTCGCATGCCGGAACTTCGGCGCAGGCGCGTGCCATCGCCGAAGGCCTCGGCGCCGACGTCGTCACCTTCAACCAGGTCATCGACATCGACTTCCTAGTCAAGAAGGGCCTCATCTCCGCCGACTGGCAGAAGGACTTTCCCGACAACGCCTCGCCTTTCTATTCGCTGCCCTCCTTCCTGGTGCGCGCCGGCAATCCGAAGCACATCAAGGATTGGAGCGATCTCGTGCGCGACGACGTGCAGGTGATCTTCCCCAATCCGAAAACCTCGGGCAATGCGCGCTACACCTATCTTGCGGCCACCGCCTACGCCAAGGAAGCTTTCAAGGACGACGACGCCAAGGTGAAGGAGTTCGTCACCAAGCTGTTCAACAACGTGCCGGTTTTCGACAGCGGCGGGCGCGCCGCGACCACCACTTTCGTGCAGCGCGAAATCGGCGACGTACTCATCACCTTCGAGTCGGAAACGCGCGGCGTCCGCAAGGAGTATGGCGAGGACAAGTTCGAGCAGGTAACGCCTTCGGTCAGCCTGTTGGCGGAATTTCCGGTGGCGATCGTCGACACCGTTGCAGACGAGCATGGCACGCGCGATCTCGCCAAGACCTATCTCGACTTCCTCTATACGCCGGAGGGCCAGGACATCGCCGCCCGCAACGGCCTGCGGGCCCGGGACGCGGCGGTCGCCGCCAAATACAAGGCTGAGTTTCCCGACGTCCGCCTGCTGACGGTGGAGGACGTCTTCGGCGGCTGGGCCAAGGTCCAGGCCGAGCACTTTGCAGCGGGCGGCCTGCTCGACCAGACTTATGGCAGCCGCTGAGGCGATCTTCCAACTTTGACAGAAGCCGGCTTTGCCGGCTTCTCTGCTTTCGCGCCGCGAACGGTGATTTCTGGCACTTTCCGGGCGCATTCCGTCCAAAACGTTACAAAGAATCAACGCGTTTGTGCCTACCGTGAGAACGGACGGCTTGTTTTCGCGAACGGCTTCGCGTGATCAAACCGTCATGATTTGCACACAAACAGCCGCCAGACGCGGGTGGTTGGGGCTTCATGGGTTGACTCGGGGCATGCTTACCAAAAAAGGCAAATACGGCCTCAAGGCCCTCGTGCATCTGTCGGGCCTGCCGGTCGGCCAGCTCGCATTCGTCAACGACATTGCGGTCGCCAATAACATCCCCAAGAAATTCCTGGATGCCATCCTGGGCGAGTTGCGTAACGCCGGCTTCGTCCAGAGCCGCAAGGGCAAGGAAGGCGGTTACCGCCTTGCCCGGCCGGCTTCCGAGATCAAGATCGGCCATGTCGTGCGTGTCCTCGACGGGCCGCTGGCGCCGATCCCCTGCGCCAGCCGCACGCAATACCAGCGCTGCGAGGATTGCGACGAGGCGATCTGCCAGGTTCGGCACATGATGCTGGAGGTCCGGCAGGCGATCGCCGAGGTGCTGGACAACCGCAGCCTCGCGGCCATGCGCGACGCCGACAATGACGATTTCCCAGTCGAACTGACGTCGCAAATCTAGCGCGCGAGCAGGCTCAAGGCAGTCGCGACGGTGTCGGCGACCGGACGCGTGCCATCCAAGGTTATCGCCGCCTCGTCCGCCGCTGGCGCCTCGAGCGTGGCGAACTGGCTGTCGACCAGGCTTGCCGGCATGAAATGACCCTTGCGATTGCCGACGCGCTGTTTTGCTGTTGCCGGGTCGATCTCCAGGTAAACGAAAACGATATCCGGGCAAAAGCCGCGCAGGCGATCGCGGTAGCTGCGCTTCAGCGCCGAGCAGGCGGCGACCACACCTTGCCCGCTTGCGACCGACGCGGCCATCCGCAGGCCGATCGCGTCGAGCCAGCCCTCGCGCAGCGCGTCGGTGAGCGGCTGGCCGCTCGCCATGCGCGCGACGTTTTCGGGCGGATGCAGCCTGTCGCCTTCGATAAAGAGGGCGCCCAATGCCGCTGCAAGCGCTTCGCCGACGACCGACTTGCCGCAGCCGGCAACGCCCATCACCACGATGGCGGGTATCGTTCGAACAGTGCCCGCCCTCACGTCGTTCCCGGTCATGCAGGTCAGCGGCTTGCCGGCGCGCGGCCATAGAGCAGCAGCATGGCGACGATGACGACGCCGTAGATGATCTGCCGTCCCGCCTCCGGCATCTGCATGACAGAGAGAATGGACTGCAAGAGGGTGATCAGGATTACCCCGGCGACGGTGCCGAGATAGGAGCCGCGCCCGCCGAGGATCGAGGTGCCGCCGAGCACCACCGCGGCGATCGACGGCAGCAGATAGGCATCGCCCATCGACTGTGCCGCCTTGGAGGCATAGCCGGCCAACAGCACGCCGCCGAAGGCGGAGAGCCCGCCCGAAACCGCAAAGGCGATCATCACCACGCGCCTTGTATCGATGCCGGAAAGATAGGCGGCACGCTCGCGGTTGCCGATGCCGTAAACGGTGCGGCCGAAGCCGGTGCGGGTCAGCACGAACACCATTGCGGCGCCGATGAGCGCCCAGATGAGGACGGCGTTGGGCACGGCAGGAACGGCAAAGCCGGTCGCCAGATAGCGCATCGCACCGGTCGCCGAATCCTGCGGCGAGAAACCGCCCGTGTAGACCACCATCAGCCCCTGCGCGACGGCGTTGGTGGCAAGCGTGATGATCATCGAGGGAATGCGCAGATAGGCGACGCCGATGCCGTTGACGATGCCGATCAGAACACCGCAGAAGATGCCGAACGGAATGGCAAGCGCCACGCCGACGGTACCGTATGCGGCCGCGGCGCAGGCCATCATGGCGCCGGCAGCCACCGACCAGGGCACCGACAGGTCGATCTGGCCGAGCAGGATGACCAGCATCATGCCGGTCGCAATGACGCCGAGAAACGACGCCACCTTGAGCTGCTGCAAAAGGTATTCAGGCGACAGGAAGCTGCGCGAATAGAGGCTGCCGAGGAACAGCAGCAGCACGATACAGGCGAACGCCGTCAGCACCGCCGGGTCGGCGCGGCGGAGGAATTTCGGCATGCGGCCGGCGAGACCACTCACAGTCGTTTCGCTCACAGGAACCACTCCAGCCGGTTGCGGACCCGAAACAGGGCGAACGCGCCGAGGCTGACCGCGATCAGCAGAATGACGCCCTGGAACAGGGGCTGCCAGAGCGGATCGAAATCGAAGACGAACAGCAGGTCGCCGATGGTGCGGAAGGCAAGCGCGCCGAAGATCGCGCCGATGGCGCTGCCCTTGCCGCCGAACAGCGACACGCCGCCGAGCACGACCGCGGCAATCGAAAACAGCGTATAGGCGTTGCCGCTGGCATAGGCGGCATCACCGGTATAGGTGAAGAACGTCAGGAACAGCCCGCCGATCGCGGCAAGCAGCCCGGCAAGCGCATAGGCGGCGAACTTTCCACGCCGGATCGGCACGCCGGACATGTAGGCCGCCATCTCCGAGGAGCCGGCTGCATAAGCGGCGCGGCCGAGCACCGACCGGCTGAACGGCACCCAGACGACAAGCACGACCGCCAGCAGCGTCACCAGACTCGCCGGCACAATACCAAACAGGCGCCCGGTCAGCGCATCGGCGAGCCCTTCATTGACCGAGCCGCCGGGAAACGGCCGAAGCAGCAGCGCGATGCCGAAATAGACCGCGCCGGTGGCGATGGTGGCGACGATCGGCTGCAGGCGTCCATAGATGACGATCGCACCGTTGATTGCCCCGCACAGCAGCCCGGTGCCGAGCACAGCGAGGACGCCGAAGGCGGTCTCGATGCCGGTGCCGACGACCAGCCACGAGGCCAGGCAGTTGGTCAGCGTGAAGATCATACCGACCGAAAGGTCGATGCCGGCGGTGATCACCACCAGCGTTTGCGCCATGGCGACGAAGGCGAGCAGCACGCCCTTGTTCGAGGCCGTCTGTACGACGTTGGCGGTGAAGCCCGCCGGATGGTTCGAGGTGTAGATGACGAACATGACAACGAAGATGCCGAACGCCAGCAGCGTTCCGCGCTGTTCGGCAAGCCAGTAGCGCCAATCCTTCACGCGTCCGCTCCTTGCCTTGGCATCTCTTCGCGAATGTTGAGCGCGCTGGCGATCAGCGCCCGCTCGGTGATTTCGGCGCCAACCAGTTCGCGCTTGACGGCGCCGTCATAGAGCACCAGCACGCGGTCGCAGCAGCCGATCAGCTCGTCATAGTCGGTCGAATAAAACAGGATCGCCGCGCCCTGGTCGGCAAGCTTGCGCATCAACTGGTAAAGCTCCTGCTTGGTGCCGACATCGATGCCGCGCGTCGGATCGTTGAGCAGGATGATGCGCGGCTGCCGCATCAGCCATTTGGCGATGACCACCTTCTGCTGGTTGCCGCCGGACAGCGCGCCGACCGGAATGTCGAGGCCGGCGGTCTTGATCGCCAGGAGACCGACCATATCGTCGATCAGCCGCTGCTCGGCGGCGCGATCGATGATGCCGGCCCTGGACAGCCGATCAAGGGCGGCAAAGGAGAGGTTTTCGCGCACCGTCATCGGCAGCATCAACCCTTCCGTCTTGCGGTCCTCCGGGATCAACGCCATGCCGATCCGGTCATCGCGCGCGGCGGCCGGACTGGCGATCGCCACCGGCCTGCCGTCGATCAGTATCTGGCCCGACAGGCCGCGCAGTACACCGAAGAAGGCGAGCAGCAATTCGCGCTGGCCCTGGCCGTCGAGGCCGCCAAGCCCGACCACCTCGCCCGCCCCGACCGACAGCGAGACATCGTGCAGCCGATCCGTCCATGACAGGCTGCGCGCCTCGAGAGCCGGCGTTGCCGCAGCAGCCGCCCGCGCGGGCTTGGGCGGAAAGATGTGGCTGTATTCGCGCCCGATCATCAGCTCGACAACTTCATTGTCGCTCTTGGTGCCGGCCGCGTAGCTGGCGACATTGCGGCCATTGCGGAACACAGTGCACTGATCGGCCAGCTCGGCGATCTCATTCATGCGGTGAGAGATATAGAGCAGCGCCAGCCCTTCCGAACGCAGCCGCTTCAACACGGCGAAAACTCTGGCGACGTCAGCCGCGGTCAGCGCCGAGGTCGCCTCGTCGAGGATCAGGATGCGCGGCTTGCGCGCCAGTGCCTTGGCGATCTCGACCATCTGCCTTCTTGAAAGAGGAAGATCCTTGACCAGCGCCAGCGGATGGATATCGGAAGCGCCGGCGCGAGCCAGGGCTTCTTCGGCGATGCGGCGCTGCGCCTTGCGGTCGATCATGCCGAAACGCTTCGGCGGATCGGAAATGACGATGTTGTCGGCAACGCTGAGTTCGGGGACGAGCGACAGCTCCTGGAAGATGCAGACGATGCCGGCCTGGTTGGCGGCGGCCGGCGAAGCGAAGGTAACTTCGCTTCCGTCCAGCATCATGCGGCCCTCGTCGGGCGCAACGACCCCCGCCATGACCTTGATCAGCGTCGATTTGCCGGCGCCGTTCTCGCCGAGAATGGCGTGGATGCTGCCTGGAGTGACCGACAGTTCGGCCTTCTCCAGCGCCCGCACGCCGCCATAGCGCTTGGATATGCCTTCCATGCGGAAGAGCGGAACCGCACCGTCCATCGGCCCTCCCCAGGCGCTTGGCAATCAGGATGTCGAGCGCCGACGCCGCGGGATTCCCGCGGCGTCGGGCTGTCGGAGTTTACTGGTTTTCCTTGCTCTGGCCCATGATTTCCTGCGCCGTGAAATTGATGCCGCAGGTCGGGAAGGAATTGCCGACGAAGAAATTGTCGGACTGATCGGGGAAGAAATCCTGGCCTGCCTTGAAGTTCGGATCCTCGACGATCGCCAGCGGCAGCTTGACCGCTTGCGGCACGACCTGGCCTTCAAGTGCTGCAATCGCCGTCTTGATGGCAACCGCGACCTGAGCCGGGCCGGTGCCGGCCGACGAGCATTTCAGGCCGTCAGCGGCGAACTTGGCGCAGAATTTGCGGAAGCCGTTCTCCGTCTCGCCGCCGAACGGCACGAACGGATGCTTGGCATCGATCATCGCCTGCACGATGCCGGTATCGCCGCCCTGTCCGGTAATGCCGTCGAAGGGGCCGTTGGTGGCAATGGCATCGGCCGTAGCCTTTTGCGCAACGCCGTCATCCCATTTGCCGACGACCTCGGTGACATCCCATTTCTTGCCGGAAGCGTCGAGAACCTCGTGGATGCCGTTATGGCGATCGGTGTCGACGGACGTGCCGGCGACGCCGCGCACTTCCAGCACCTTGCCGCCGTTCGGCACGTGCTTGACCAGCCAGTTGGCCCACAATTCGCCAAGGCCTTTCTGGTCGACATTGACGTTGATGGCATCCTTGGTGTCGAGGATGTTGTCGAAGGCGACCAGCACCACGCCGGCTTCCTTGGCCCGCTTGATGACAGGACCGAATGCGGTCGGGTTCTGGGCGTTGACGACAATCGCGTCATAGCCGGAATCGATGAAATTGTTGATCGCCGAAATCTGGGCCGGCACGTCTTCGCCGGTCGAGACCACCTTGAATTCCTTGAGCTTGGCCGCGACGTCCGGCTGCGCTGCATAGGCCTTTGCCGTCTGCACCATCTGGATGCGCCAAGTGTTGGCGATATAGCCGTTGGCCAGAGCGATGCGGTACGGGCCGTCTTTCTTGGGGAACTTGAAGAACTGCGTATCGGCCGACCAGGGCGCGAAGCAGTCAGGCTCGGCCGATGGCCCCTTGACGATTTCAGGATCGGCGATCGCCGACGAGCTCAGCATGACGAAAGCAGTGGCGGCAACGATACCGCCAACGAGTGACTTGATCATCGATATTCCTCCCAGTTGCAGTTTTGTTTGTTGTTACGCCGATGAATTTGCGCGTTTCCGGCCCGGCACCTCCCGCCGTACCCGTCGCGCGTTCAGGTGGCCGAATGCCGACCCGATCCCCTCCTTTGCTGCCCGGCTAGTCCCACAAAAACTATCATATTATACATAATAAACAAGCATGAGCTGTCGCTTATGTATAATAAACAGCCTCCCATCGTCGGGGCGAAGTATCGCCCGGCGATAACTGGTAGCGCTACCATGACGTAGTGTAAAGCGCCATTGCGTCGAAGCTCGCTTCAGCGCGCCGTGCTCTCACGTCGCTTGAGTTCGAAGCCAAGGTCGACGACCCGCTGCTCTGGCCTGTTGCCTTCGATCGCCGCAAGCGCCATGGCGACCGCCCGCCGGCCGATCTCGTAGCGGTAGGTCCGAACGCTGGTGACCGACGGAAAGGCCACCTCCATCATGTCGAGATCGTTGAAGCCAACGATACCGATCGTCTTCGGCACGGCGATCGAAGCGCGGTGGCATTCGAACAGCACGCCAAGGGCGATATCGTCATTGTTACAGAACACCCCATCGAGGCTCGGCACCTTGGCCAGCGCGTCGCGGAACAATTCGCGGCCGAGGGTGACGCTGGAGGGCACCGGCGTCGTGGTGGTGAGCCTCGGATCGAACAGGCCGGCCGCCTCCATCGCCGCGCGATAGCCGGCAAGCCGCCGCTGCGAACGCGGATCCATGCGCGCACCGATGAAGCCGATCCGGCGATAGCCTGCCTCGATCAGATGTTCCGCAGCCGCCTTGCCGCCCTCGAAATGCGAGAAGCCGACCATCATGTCGACCGGATCGGGCCCGGTCTCCATCACCTGCACCACCGGACAGCCTGCCGTTTCCAGCAGTTTTCGCGACGCCGGCGTCTGGTCGATGCCGGCCACGATCAGCGCCGCTGGGCGTTGCGGGCCAAACACCTGCAGCAGCCGCTCTTCCTCGAGGCCGGAATAGTGGGTGTTGCCGAGCTGAATCCGGAAAGGGCCGTCCGACAGGCTGTCGTAGATGCCGCGCACCACTTCGGCAAAGACGTTGTTGGTAAGCGACGGCACCAGAACGCCAAAGACCTCGGCGCGCGCCGAAGCCAGCGCCCGCGCATTCGGGTCGGGCACATAGCCGAGCTCGTTCACGGCCGACTCGATCTGGCGGCGCAGATCTTCCGAGACACGCCCCGGCTCACGCAGGGCGCGCGATACGGTAATGGCGCCGACGCCGGCCTTGCGGGCGACATCGGCGATGGTCGGGCGGCCGCCGCCGCGGCGCGAGCGCGGCTTGATCACCGTACTCGTCCGGACGCCGGGCAACCGCCCACACGCGACCGTGAAACGATGTTCAGCGTTTTTGAAACTGCTGCCATGCCAAACTGGCCCGTTGCCACACCTTGTCTGGCGTCGCGCAGCCTTCGGCTGTTGTCAAGCGACGGCCGGAGAGACTGTATCCGTACCGCTGTGCTTCAGGCCGCCACAGCAGCGCTGCGCCGGGCCTTCCACAGCAGCAGCAGCATGGCCAAAATATTCAGCAGGTTCCAGGCAATGCCGTTGAGGAACGCGGCGGCATAAGAACCGGTCAGATCGTAGATCCAGCCCGACATCCAGCCGCCGATCGCCATGCCGAAAATGGTCGCCATCATGACGATGCCGACGCGCTGGCCAGCCTCCTTGGCTGGCATATATTCGCGCACGATGATCGCATAACAGGGCACGATGCCGCCTTGCGACAGGCCGAAGACCAGCGAGACGACATAAAGCGAGGCAAGCCCGTCGAACGGGATATAGAACAACAGCGACAGGCATTGCAGCACCGAGCCGATCAGCAGGGTTTTCACGCCGCCGATGCGATCGGCAAGGAAACCCGAGCCAAGCCGGCTGACGACGCCCGCCGCCAGCATGATCGACAGCATATCGGCGCCATGCGCCACGCCGTAGCCGAGATCCATGCAATAGGCGACGATATGGACTTGCGGCATCGACATCGCCACGCAGCAGCCGAGCCCGGCCACGATGAGCAGCGCCTGCAAGGCCGCCGGCGACAGGGAGATCGGCTGGACCACGCGGCTGCCCGGCGATCCCGGAGCCGCCTGGGGCGGTGCGCCGCGCCGGAGCAGCAGGATCAAGGGCACCATGGTGACCAGGCAGACGACGCCGATCGCGGCATAGGTGAAGCGCCAGCCTTCGGTCTGCATGACATAGGGCATCGCCGTCGGCCAGATCGCTCCGGCGAGATAGTTGCCGGACGCGGCAGCCGTCACCGCGACGCCGCGGCGACGGTTAAACCAATGCGAGATATCGGCGATCAAAGGGCCGAAGATCGCCGACGAGCCGACGCCGATCAACAGGCCCTGGACGAGGGTGAACTGCAGGATCGAACTGGTCAACGACGCCAGCAGGAAGCCGGCGCCAAGTGTAATCGCGGCAATCAGCGCCGGGATCCAATACCCCATGCGGTCGATGGCGCGGCCGAACAGCACATTGCCGGCGGCAAAGCCGACCATGGTCGCGGTGTAGGGCATCGAGGCAGCGGCGCGATCGACGCCGAATTCTGCCTGCACGGCAGGCAGCACCACCACCACCGCCCACATGCCGACCCCGCCGATCGTTGCCAGCAGCATCGAGATGCCCAGCCGTATCCAGGCATAGGCACTGTCGATGCCGGAACTTTCTGCCTGGCTTGAGACGATTGGGGTCAAGAGCTTTTCCTGTCCGCAGTTCTTGAATCGGCGGTTCTGACCACTATCGGCGCATTCGCATCGCCGAGCAGCGCCACGACAGGCAAATCCGTGGCTCCAGGGATTCGGGCCGAAGTGGAACAGGGGTGCGCCATAAGGCGTTTTCCGGCAACGACCTAGTGGAAGGAGTTTGCCATGACCGCGCAACGGAAATGGTCCGCCGACGTCACCGAGCACAGTGACGCGCTGGACCTCGAGGAACATATCTTCGAATCCCACGA
This sequence comes from Mesorhizobium sp. M0074, assembly GCF_040322975.1. Lineage (NCBI taxonomy): Bacteria > Pseudomonadati > Pseudomonadota > Alphaproteobacteria > Hyphomicrobiales > Phyllobacteriaceae > Mesorhizobium > Mesorhizobium sp. M0074. The sequence continues at coordinate 37,446 of NZ_JAMYUM010000025.1, read as the reverse complement.
TCCAAGGAAAATCGCCGCCTCGTTGAAGCGATCGGCCGAGCACAGCGACCGACGCAAGGCAGGGCCGTTTCAATCCGCCATGTCGATGCTGAATTTCTACATCAACCGCGCCGGCAAGAACCTGCCGGCGGCGCAGAAGGAAGTGCTGGAGGACGCAAAGGATGAACTGCGCGTCCTTTTTGGCCGCCCAAAGGAAGACTAGAATCGGTCACCATTAATTGGTTCTGCCAAATTCGGCTGAACTGGACCTAGTGACAGGGCCTCTTTGTCGCCAGTCTGCAGGCTCGGCTTGTCTTCCCAAGCCCGCAAAAGCCTGGCGTCATGACGGTCAAGATCGGCATCAATCCCATCACCTGGAGCAATGACGACGTTCCGGCGCTTGGCGGGGATACGTCCTTGGAGACTTGCCTGTCGGAAACGGCGCTGGCCGGCTACCGCGGCACCGAACTCGGCGGCAAATTTCCGCGCCAGGCTGAAGTGCTTGGGCCGCTCCTGTCTTCCTATGGCCTGGAACTCGTTTCCGGCTGGTATGATGGCCGCATTCTCGACCGCACGGTCGACGAGGAATTCGCGGCGATCACCCCACATCTTCAGCTGTTGCGCGACCTTGGCGCCAGGATCGTCGTCTACGCCGACACCTCGCGCGGTCGCCATGACGGCATTTTCGCACCGATCTCCGAGCGTCCGCGCCTCGCCGACAGGGACTGGCCGTCCTATGGCAAGAAACTGACCGCCCTCGCCGACCGCATGGCTGCATTCGGGGTCGGCATGGCCTTCCACCACCACATGGGCACCATCGTCGAGACGGACGATGAAGTCGACAGGCTGATGGCGGCGACGGGCCGAAGCGTCGGCCTTTTGTTCGATACCGGCCACTGCCTGTTTTCGGGCGGCGACCCGCAATCGCTGCTGCAACGGCATCTCGACCGTATCGTGCATTTCCATTGCAAGGACGTTCGCAGGGCGGTGCTGGAACGGGCACGCCGCGAGGACATGAGCTTCATGGCGGCGGTAATGGACGGCATTTTTACCGTGCCCGGCGACGGCTCGGTCGATTTCCTGTCATTGCTGAAACCCCTCGCTGCGCGCGGCTATGAAGGCTGGCTCGTTGTCGAAGCCGAGCAGGATCCGGCCAAGGCGCATCCGCTGACCTATGCCAGCAAAGGCTATTTCTCGCTGCTCGCCACCGCCCGCGAGGCCGGCTTCGAAGTGGCGACTCGGAAGGCAGGCTGACCGGCCCGCATTGCGAGCCGGAGGAACATAATGGGCGCGCGCCTCGATGGGGTTAGCGACGCGAAAGCGCCCGGCGATCCGCGCCGCCTTGCTCCCTGCGCGGCGCGGATCGCAGAATCCCGGCTCTGGATTAAAACCCCGACTTTCAAGCTTGAGGCCGGCCGGAAGCCGTGCCTTGATGCAACCGAGGAGGAGCGACATGGCTTTCGAAGCTGCGCTTGGCATGGAACGGCTTTGCACCATCCGGGAGATTGCCGAGAAGGCGGAACTTGGCGCCGCCACCGTGCATCGCGCGCTGAAGAACAGCCGCGAGATCCGCCCCGAAACCAGGCGACTGGTGCTCGACACTGTCTGCCGGCTCAACGAGGAAAAGATCGCCCGCGCCGCCCGGTCCGTCGGGGGATAGTGCCGTGGCCGACCACATGCGCCTTTCCCTCGACATCATGTCGGTCGACCGCGCTTCGGAAGAACCGATGCATCGTCAGATCTACGGCGCCTTGCGACGCTTCATCCTTGACGGCCAAATCCCGCAGAACACGCTGCTGCCGTCGACGCGCTCGCTGGCCGAAGATCTGAAGGTCGGGCGCAACACGGTCATCGCCGCCTATGACCAGCTCCTTGCCGAAGGTTTTATCGAGGCGCGTGCCGGATCGGGCACCTGGGTGGCGCCGATCCAGCAGAACCGCCCCTTGGCATCCCTGCGCGCCGGACTGGCAGCGCCGCAAAAGCTGTCGCGGCGTGGCCAGACCATCGTCAACGGCCCGCAGCCGCCACGCAATGCCGGCGTCATCAATTTCCATCCCGGCGTGCCTGAAACGGCATCGTTTCCGTTCACCATCTGGTCAAGCCTTCTGGTGCGCAATGCACGCAGCCGCGACGAGAGCCTGCTTGGTTATCTCTCCTTTGCCGGCCACCCCGGCCTGCGTCAGGCCATTGCCTCGACCATCGGCCTGTCGCGCGGCATCAGCTGCACCGCCGACCAGGTGATCATCGTCACCGGTGCGCAGGCAGCGCTCGATCTGGTCTCGCGCGTGCTGATGGACGAAGGCGACCATGTCTGGATGGAGGAGCCCGGCTATCTCGGCGCCAAGAGCGCCTTTCTCGCCAGCGGTGCCAGGCTGGCACCGTTGAAGGTCGACCGGCGCGGCTGGCATCTTGCCGATCCGGAGCTGCCGCCGCCGCGGCTGATCTATGTGACGCCATCCTGCCAATGGCCGTTCGGCACAATCATGCGCATCGAGGAGCGGTTGCAGCTGCTCGACATCGCCGAACGCAACGGCGCCTGGATCGTCGAGGATGACTATGACGGCGAATACCGGTTCCGCGGCCGGCCGGTGCCGGCGCTACGCGGGCTCGATCATGCCGACCGCGTCGTCTATATCGGCAGCTTCGGCAAGACGCTGATTCCGGCGCTGCGCATCGGCTATCTGATCGTGCCGCGCGAATTGTCGGTTCCGTTCGACCGGGCGGTGAGCATCACCGGCCAGTTCGCGCCACTGATCCTGCAGGCAACGGTCAACGACTTCATCACGCAGGGCTATTTCGCCACGCACCTCAAGCGCATGCGCCGGCTCTATGCGCGCCGGCAGGCGAACTTCGTCAAGCTGTGCCAGGAGCATCTGGCCGAATGGCTGACCGTCACGGAAAACGATTCAGGCATGCAACTGCTGGCCAGCTTCGTCAGGCCCTATAAGGACAGCGACGTGGTCGCCGCCGCCGTCAAGGAGGGGCTCGACGTTCAGGGCATCTCCATCAACTACCACTCTACTGAACCCGAGCACGGCCTGCTGCTCGGCTACGCGGCAATGGACGAACGTCAGATCTTGCGCGCCGTTCTGGCGCTGCGCGCCGCGTTCCTAAGATTGGATAGAAGCTAGAGCCAGGCTCTCCATCTCGTTCACCGCGGGGTTGAGTCAATCGCCCGCAGTGATTAGGAATATGGGGCATCGGTCCTTGTTTTTCGGCGTTCGCGCAAAGCGCGCTTCCCAAGGCCGAACCTCCCCGAAAACCAGAAGCATGCCTACCGCCGGTATAGGCGGGCAACGCATTCATCTGAACCATGAGGATTGCCATGAGAACCGCATCCTGTGCCTGTGGGCAACTGAGGATCTCCTGTAACGGAGAGCCGCAGCTGGTCGCACAGTGCCACTGCCTCGACTGCCAGAAACGAACCGGCAGCACATACGGCGTCGCCGCCTTCTTTGCGCGCGACAAGGTAGAAGCCGAAGGCGACGCCAGTACCTACAGGCGATCGGCTCGGAGCGGCCATCACGTCACTTTCCATTTCTGCCCGGGCTGCGGCTCGAGCGTCTTCTGGGAGCCCGAGCGAAAGCCTGAATGGATCGCCGTCGCGGTCGGCTGCTTCGCCGATCCGGCCTTTCCGACGCCAGCGCACGTCGCCTGGGAAGAACGGCGTCACCCCTGGGTTTCCGGTTAGCGACTCCAACCCGCCAGGGCAGCGCTTTATCTTACTGGTTGATCTCGGGTTCAACGAGCTTCGCCAGATTTCGCAGCGACTCCTGCCAGCCGAGATAGCAGGCCTCAACCGGGATGGCGTCTGGAATACCTGTCTGCGTGATATTCACTTCGGTGCCGACCGACACTTTCTTCAATGTCACGGTCACCTCGATCTCGCCGGCCAGGTTGGGGTCGTCGAACCGGTCGATGTAACGCAGTTGCTCATTGGGCACGAGCTCGACATATTCGCCGCCGAACGAGTGGCTGTCGCCGGTGGTGAAGTTGCGGAAGGACATTTTGAACGTACCGCCGACTTTCGCCTCGAAGTGATGAACCGTGCAGGTGAAGCCGTTCGGCGGAAGCCATTTCGCAAGTGCATCCGCTTCGAGGAACGCGCGGTAGACTTTCTCCGGGCTGGTTGTCAGAACGCGGTGCAGCCGTACGGTGCCGGGCATATCGTTAATCCTCCGTGTTGGTGATCGATGCCCCCTAGGACGAGCGGAGCCCGGCCTATCCGACACGGGCCTGCGGATTTTTTGGCGACCGGTTATGCCGGCCGGAATCCTCGGCCGGCCACCGGACAAGGAACTCGACCGCAGGGTAGCAAACCGCGCCGAATCTGGTCTAGTTCACACTGTCGAACTTCTGCAGATCAACCGGTGCCGCCTTGCGCAATTCGATATCATCGAGCGAAGCATTCTCCAGCGCCACCCGCGCCGCCGCGTCGATGTTGTGGATCATGTCCTGAATGTCGGTATCGCTGTGCGCCGGGTTCATGGCGACCATCACGGTGCGGTTGAGGATGTCGAGAGAGTGCTTGCCGAGGTCGTCGGAATAATCCAGCCGCAGGCCCTGGTTCTCGGGCAGTGTGTAAGGATTGAGCGCCGGATGATGCGCGCCTTCATGCATCAGCACCTGGTCCCACTGGGTGAAATTGTGACGGCCGGTCTTGCCGGCAACGACGCTCGGAATGATCTTCGAAAAAGTCTGCGCCGCCTGCTCGCTCGGCAGCAGGTACATCACCTGTGCGGCGCAATCGTCGTCCGCGCTGTTCATCGGCGACGGCGTCAGCCCAAGATTGCTAAGGTGGCGGGTACCGGCCAGCACCGTCTTCTTCTCGGCTCGCATCGCCTCGATGATGCCGTCCAGCCGGTCGAGCTGGACGTTGAGCATCGCCCCCATCAGTTCGGAAGCACGCGCGCCGATGCCGGCGAAGGGTTTGATGCTGTCGCTTCTGCCCTGCCAGTAGAAATGGCAAGGGTCGATGGCGCAGCGCGCCCGCTCCGCCACTTTCGGGTCGCTGGTGGCGATGCCGCCGCCCTCACCCGAGGTCATATTCTTGAAATAGTTGAAGGAATAGGCGCCGGCATGGCCGATCGAACCGAGCTTGCGGCCCTCATAGCCGCCGCCGATGCCTTGGCAGACATCCTCCAGCACCAGCAAGCCGCGCTTGGCAGCAATGTCCATGATCGCATTCATGTTGCAGGCCGCGCCCCACATATGCACCGGGATGACCGCCCTGGTGCGCGGCCCGATGGCATCGCGCAAGGCGATGGGATCGATGGTCAGGCTCTCGTCGATGTCGACGATGACTGGAATGGCCCCTACCGACAGCACCGCGGTCGCGGTCGCCATATAGGTGTGCGCCGGCACCAGCACTTCGTCCCCCGGGCCGATGCCGAGGCCGATCAGGCCGGCGGCGAGCCCATAGGTGCCGCTGGCGGCCAGCGCGAAATGCTCGACGCCAAGATGCTGCGCATAGCGGGCCTCGAAGCGGTCGCATTCGCTGTCCTTGCCGTAACGAAACAGCGCGCCCGAGCGGATCACCCTGGCAATGGCTTCGATTTCCTCTTCGCCGGCGGTGTACATGACAGGCCTCCAGTCACTTGACAGTGTGGGTCACTTGATAATGTGGTCGCTTGATGGTGTGGACAGCTGTAGGCTTGTCGGCACAGTTTGAAAGAACCACTCCGCCGCTATTCGACCAAGCCATCTGCGCCCGGAAGACGGTTCCTATGACTGGTTTTGAACCGTGATTGGGGAAATCGGTAGCTAAGTGTCTCAGCCGGCAGGCAAATCGTACCCATCCGAATTCGCCAAAGTGGCCCTGTCGGAAACCCAGCTTTCGGCGTTCCATTCCGGCCAGTTGGGCAAACGGTTGGTTCCATGAAATACGGGACACACTTTGGAAGACCCTCGAAACCGGCGCGCCGGCGGGAAGGCGGCCGTTCGTGAACGCCGCCGGCTCCAGCAAACGGATCGTGCTCCACGAGGACGATGTCGGCATGTGCCACGGCGCCAACAGCGCCTTCCTCGGATTGAGCGGGCTGGGCGTCTGCAGTTCCGGCGCGGTGATGGTGCCATGCCCGTGGTTCCTCGAAATGGCCGAAAGCGCCGCCGCCAATCCTGGCCTCGACCTTGGCGTCCACCTGACGCTGAACAGCGAGAAGCAGCACTACAAATGGCGGCCCTTGACCGCGCCGTCGCGGGCGGCCGGCTTGACCGACGAGTTCGGCTTCTTCTGGCCGGATGTGGCGACCACGCGCCGCAAGGCGGTGCCGCAGGCGGTCGAGGCCGAGCTTCGCGCCCAGGTCGACACCGCCTATCGCGCCGGCATCGACGTCACCCATCTCGACGCGCATATGGGCGCGGCATTGTCGCCGGAATTTTGCGACATCTACATCAAGCTCGGGCTCGAATATCAGCTGCCCGTGCTGCTGACCAAGACCCTGTCCGCCTATTCCCCCAACGACAATCTGGTCGGCGTCACCGAGGAGGCGTTCCAGCGCGGCGTGGCGCTGGCCCGTGCCGGCGGCTTTGCCATTTTCGACGCCGCCATCCAGACGACCTGGGGCCGGCCGCGTTCCAGGCCGATCGAGCCGGCTTACAAAGCGCTCATCGAGGGCGTGCGCGAGGGCCTGACCTTCTTTTGCCTGCATTGCAACGCGCCCGGTGAACTCGAGCTGATCGAGCCGCGCTCCGCCTATATCCGCACCGAAGAGTACGAGCTGTTCCGCGACCAGGGCTTTCGCGACTGGCTCGCCGCACAGCCGATCGACGTCATCGGCATGAAGCCGTTGCGCGAGGAGCTTCGCGCCGCACTCTCGGCCGGGCGATTATCAACGACAGTCCGCGGCAACAACGCGGGCGAACAGCGATTGGCGTCGGCAAAGGCCCGCAAAGCGGCCACCCGATCCGCGACGTGAGCCGATCGTCGCGGCCGGAAAACGGCGCCAGAGGGATTGGAACTGCAACGACAAATGGGAGAATAAGATGAAAACTCTTCTGAAAGTGGCATTGGGCGCCTTCGTTTCGGCGGGCCTGATGACAGGCATTGCGTATGCTGCGGGGCTCAAGGATCCGAAGGACGTGCGCATCACCTTCGTGGTGCATGGGTCGGCGTCCGATCCCTATTGGTCGGTGGTCAAGCGCGGCGTCGACGACGCGGCCGCCCTTACCGGCGCCAAGGTCGAATATTACGCGCCGCAGGTCTTCGACGTGGTCGAGCAGGCCCGGCTTCTCGACGCCGCCATCGCCACCAAGCCGGACGGTATCGCCGTCTCCATCGCCGACGCCAATGCGCTCGGCAAATCGGTCAAATCCGGGCTTGCCGCCAATATTCCGATGGTGGTTCTGGATTCCGGCGAAAAGGAAGGCGCCGAGCTCGGCACGACGCTCTATGTCGGCACCGTTTCCGAATATGATTCCGGCAAGAAGGCCGGCGAGCGGCTGGCCAAGGAAGGCACGCTCAAGGTCGTCTGCATCAACCACGAGGTCGGCAATGTCAGCCTCGACCAGCGCTGCCAGGGCCTCAATGACGGGCTGAAGCCCTCCGGCGGCGGCACCGAGGTTCTGGCCGTGGCGCCGGATCCGGCCGACATCCAGCGCCGCACCGAGGCTTATCTGTCGGCGCATCCCGACACGCAGGCCGTCTTTGCGCTCGGCGCCACCGCCGCCAACCCGCTGATCCCGATGTTCCGCGACAAGGAACTGTTCGGCAAGCTCAAGCTCTACACATTCGACATCAGCCCGGAGGTTCTCGACTCGGTCGTGGCCGGCGAAATGGGCTTCGGCATGGACGCCCAGCAATATCTGATGGGCTATCTGCCGGTGATCTATCTGGTCGAGCAGGCGACGCACGGCTTCTGGCCGCAGAACAACGCCTATACCGGACCGCTGTTCATAGACTCGCCGGAAAAAGCCAAGGCGATCCTGGCGCTCGCCAAAGAGGGCATCCGCTAGGCAAGCGCTCCGACGGAACGGGAGAATGCGCCGAGCGCTCTCCCGATCCGTTCGAAGATTGCGAATTGAGTGATTGGAGAGCCTAATGGCGGTCGTGGAAGACAAGGCGATACCTCCGGGCGAACTGAAGGCGACCGACCGCTTCGGCATGACGTCGAAGCGGGCCGCCGGCGCCGACGAGCGGCTGGCCAGCACCGGCAAGCTGACCCAGTGGCTGCGCCGGCCGGAAGCCGGTGCCGCCGGTGGGCTGCTTGCGACGATCATCATCTTTGCGCTGCTGCCGGGCGCGGCCAACCTCTATTCGCTGCAGGGATCGATGACTTTCCTGACGCTGTCGGCGGAGCTCGGCATCGTCGCCACCGCGGCAGCACTCCTCATCATCGCCGGCGAGTTCGATCTTTCGGTCGGCTCCATGGTCGGCTTTGCCGGTGTCGTCATCGGGCTGACGGTGAAGTACTGGGGCCTGCCGCTATGGGGTGGCATCGCCTGTGCCTTCGCCGTTGCCATCCTCACCGGCTATCTCAACGGCCTGATCGTGGTGAAGACGCGCCTGCCCTCCTTCATCGTCACGCTCGCCACGCTCTATATCCTGCGCGGACTGTCGATCGGCATCACCCGCGCCGTCACCGGCCGCACCCAGATCCCCTACATACTCGAAGGCGCACCGGACCCGGCGACGGCCGGCATTTTCAACGGCCATCTGCTCACCAGCCTGTTCCGCTGGATGGGCGCGCAAGGCTGGATCGCCACCCGCAGCGACGGCATTCCCTTCGTCGCCGGCATTCCGATGTCGATCGTCTGGTGGCTCGGCCTGACGGCGCTGGCCGGCTACGTGCTCACCCAGACGAAATACGGCAACTGGATCTTCGCCACCGGCGGCGACCTGATCGCAGCCCGCAACGTCGGCGTGCCGGTCGATCGCGTAAAGATCAGCCTGTTCGTCTACACCGCTTGCGCGGCGACACTGCTTGCCACCATCCAGGTGATGGAGGCGGGCTCCGCCGACACCACGCGCGGCCTGCTCAAGGAATTCGAGGCGATCATCGCCGCCGTCATCGGCGGCGTGCTGCTCACAGGCGGTTACGGCACCGTCTATGGCGTGCTGTTCGGCGCGCTGATCTTCGGGCTGGTGCAGATGGGTATCTTCTACACCGGCATCGACACCGACTGGTTCAAGGTCTTCCTCGGCATCGTCATCCTGATGGCCGTGCTGGTCAACAACTACATCAGGCTGAAGGCGCTCGGCCGCGGAGGTGGCAAATGACCGAACCGGCCCAAATGACCGAACCGGCAATGGAACTGCGCGGCGTCAGCGTCAATTTCGGCTCGGTGCGCGCCCTCCAGGACATCGACATCAAGGTCTATCCGGGCGAGGTCCACTGCCTGCTCGGCGATAACGGCGCCGGCAAGTCGACGCTGATCAAGGTTTTGTCCGGCGTCTATCGGCCGAGCAAGGGCGAAATCCTGGTCGACGGCAAGCCGGTCACCTTCCGCAGCCCGCGCGACGCGCAGGAGCTCGGCGTGGCAACGGTGTTCCAGGACCTCGGCATGATCTCGCTGATGTCGATCACCCGTAATTTCTTCCTCGGCCGCGAGCCGACCAAAAGCAGCCTGCCCTTCTCGCGCATCGACAAAGAGCGCGCCAACACCATCGCCAGGCAGGCGATGGCCGATATCGGCATCGACGTGCGCGATCCGACGCAGGCCGTCGGCACGCTGTCGGGCGGCGAGCGCCAGTCGGTGGCGATCGCCCGCGCCGTGCATTTTGGCGCGCGCGTGCTGATCCTCGACGAGCCGACCTCGGCACTCGGCGTCCACCAGGCGGCGATGGTGCTGAAATTCATCATCGAAGCGCGCATGCGGGGCCTGGCCGTCATCTTCATCAGCCACAACATCCACCATGCCTATCCGGTCGGCGACACCTTCACGCTGCTCAACCGCGGCCGCAATCGCGGCACCTACGCCAAGTCCGAGATCTCACGCGACGAGGTCATCTCGATCATGTCGGGCGGCGAGGATCTGAAGGCGGTCGAGGCGGAGATTGCCGGCCTGCTCGCCCAGATCGGCAACCGGCCGCCTGCGGCGCCTTGAGCTGACAATCGGACATTGCGGGGAATGATCCAATGAGCAGGATACGCGTCGGGGTCGTCGGCGCCGGCATGATCTCGCAGGTCGAGCATATTCCCAATCTGCTGCGCCTCGGTGAATTGTTCGAGCTGGTCGGCGTCGCCGATCCCTCCAGGATTTCGCGGCAGTTCGTCACCGACACCCATGGCATTGCCAATTTCGAAACGATCGACCAGCTCTTCGACCAACGCCTCGACGCGGTGGTGATCGGCTCGCCGGACCCGCTACATCACGAACAGGTGCTGGCGACGCTGGCGCGGGGCCTGCATGTCTTTTGCGAAAAGCCGCTCTGCTATTCGCTGGCGGAAATCGCCGAGATCGTCGCCGCGCGCGATGCCGCCAGGAAAATCATGCAAGTCGGCTATATGAAGCGCTTCGATCCGAGCTACCGGCTGGCGCTCGCTTCGCTGCCTGGAACATCGAGCACGCTGCGCGCGGTCTCGGTGGAAGTGAACGATCCCGACGCCTGGCCGTTCATCGCCCATCAGCCCTACAGGCGCGGTACCGATATCCCAAAAGACATGATCGCCGCTGTCGCGGCCAAGCAGAAGCGCCAGGTCGAAGACGCCATCGGTGTTCCCGGGACCGACCTCGCTTTCCGTGGATTTACCGGTGCTTACAGCTCGGCCTTGATTCACGACGTCAATGCCGTCCACGGCCTGCTCGACGCGCTCGGCGTGCCGGACGGCGAGGTCGTCGGCGCGCAGATCTTTGCCAATGGCGACGGCGGCCAGGGCGCCGTCAAGCTGCTGGATGGGCAGGCGCTGTGGACCATGACCCACCTCACCGTGCCCAAGCTCGCCGACTACAAGGAGCGGATCACGCTGTTCTTCGACGATGCCAGCCTCGAGCTCGAATTCCCCTCGCCCTGGCTCAACCATCATCCGACCCGGCTGACGGTGACGACCTCGGACGGTCACACGCTGTCGAAGAAAGATTTGCGTGCCGGTTACGCCGAAGCCTTCGTCGAAGAGATGCGTGGCTTCTGGGCAGCGATCGTCAATGGCGATGCGGTCGTCAACCCAGCCGAACACGCCGCCCGCGACCAGGCGCTGCTGATCGGGCTGACCCGGCGGCATCTCGCGACCGCACCCTTCGACTGAGCACTCCACCTGTAGCCGAACGGCGCTATCTGGACTTGATGACGCTGTCGGTATTGGCCAGCAGCTTGCGCACCGCATTGCGCGCCGCGTCCGGCCGCTGCAGACGGATGCTCTTCTCGATTGCCTCATGCAGCCTCTGCGCATGCTGCAAATCGTCGAGTTCCCGCGTGGTATAAGCAAATAGATGATCGAATGCTGATTCGATCAGCACGCCGAGCGGCACCAGCAGGTCGTTGCCCGAGGCCCGCAGGATGGCGAGATGAAAACGCGTGTCGGCGCGCGTGCGCTCCTGCAGGTTGGTCGCCTCGCCCATCTCGCGGCAGGCCTGGCTGATCTCGGCCATCTGCTCGTCGGTGCGCCGCATGGCGGCAAAAGCGCTGGCCTCCGGCTCGATGATGTGGCGGAACTCCTGCACCGTCCGGAGGAACACCTCGCGGTCCGGCGAGGTCGCATACCAGGCCAGCACGTCGCGATCGAGCAGGTTCCAGCGTTCCTTCGGCTCGACCCAGCTGCCGATTTTGGGACGTGACGACAGCAAGCTCTTCGCCATCAGCATTTTTATGGCTTCGCGCACCGCCGAGCGGCTGACGTCGAAGGTCTCGGACCATTTGGCTTCGTTGGGCAGGATGGTTCCCGGCGGATAATCGCCGCGCACGATCCTCAGCCCGATTTCGTTGGCGAGCGACGCATGCACGCTCGAGCCCGGCATGCGCGCCGCATCGGCCCGGCGGATACCGCTCGTGCGTTCGGCGAACGCCTCGGCCGCTGTCTTTCCCTTATTCGGCTTCGCGTCCTGCATGGCTCCACAAAGTCCGGATTTGGAGGCGTGTCAAGGAGATGAAATCGCCGGCAATATCTCAGCTTGATTTTCCGCATCCGTCGCCTCGCCGACACCGCGCTTTGCCGAGCCTTCACGCCGGGGAGGCACGAACGGCTTCTCCTTGTCCCGACTGAATTCCTCGATCAGGAAATCAAGGAAGACGCGGATTTTCGGGGCGAGATGCTGGCGTGCCGGATAGACCGCGTAGAGCGTGGTTTCGACCTTGTCCCAGTCATCCAGAGCCGATTGCAGCCGGCCTGCTTTCAGGTCGCTTTCGACATAGAGATAAGGGATCAGGCTGACGCCGAAGCCGGCGCGCAGCGCATCGCGCACGGCAAGGCTTGACGAGACCGAATATCGTCCGTCGATGGCGATCCGCTCGGCTCGGCCGTCCTTGCGGAACTCCCATATGTCCGCATGCCCCGAGAGGCTGAACCGGATGCAATTGGCCGCCTTCAAATCGGCGGGCGTTTTGGGCCGGCCATGCTTCTCGAAATAGGACGGAGCTGCGCAAATCACATGCGGCATGATCGCAAGCTTTCGGGCGACCAGGCTGGAATCCTCGAGATTGTCGCTGCCGCGAATGGCAAGGTCAAATCCCTCCCGCACGATATCGACGCGCCTGTCGTCAAGGTGCAGATCGAGCTTCAAATCGGGATAGCGCGATAGAAACGCGGGCATGGCAGCCGAAAGCCGCGTCAACGTGACAGTCATCGGCGCGCTGACCCGCAACGTGCCGCTCGGCGCCGTCTTGATCGGGCCGAGCACCTGGTCGGCCCTGGCCAGCGCATCGAGCCCCTGCGTGACATGCTCCAGGTAGATCCTGCCCTCTTCAGTCAGCGCCATGCGCCGCGTTGTCCGGTTGATGAGCCGCACCCCCAGATCCGCCTCCAGCTCGGCGATATTCTTGCTGATCGCGGGAGGCGAGAGACCGAGCCGCCGTCCGGCTTCGGCAAAACTGTTCAGTTCCGCCACCTGGCGGAAAACCTGCAGCGCAGTCAGGCGATCCATCTCACCATTCTCTTCTAGTAAATAATGTCTTTCAATTATCGCATATTATCGCTCATTGGTAAATTCTCTATCTGCTATCCGAACGACTTTCTCAGTTTCGGAATGACATGATGACCAACCCCGCAATCTCCGTTATCGAGCGACGCATGTCGGCCAACCGGTTCGATGCCTCGCATACATTGACGGATGCCGAGATCGAGGAACTGGCACGTCTCGCAACACGTGCGCCAAGCGCCTACAACCTTCAGAATTGGCGGTTCATCGCCGTGCGGACGCCGGAAGCAAAGGCGCGGTTGCGAAGCGTGGCCCACGGCCAGGTGAAGGTGCAGGAAGCAGCGGTCACCTTCATCATCTGCGGCGTACTCCCCGAGCACGCTGCCCTCAATGCAAGGCTGCGTCCTTTCGTCGAAGCCGGCTTCATGCCGGCGGATATGGCTTCCGGCTGGCAGGAAGGCGCCCGCGCACAATATGCCGATCCTCGGGCGGCCCGCGACGAGGCGGTGCGCTCGGCAACGCTTGGCGCCGCAACGCTGATTTTCGCGGCCGAAGCGCTGGGGCTCGTCTCCGGTCCGATGGCCGGCTTCGACGCCGAAGGCGTGGCGCGCGAGTTTGGCCTTGCGCGCAATGAAGTGCCGGTGATGCTCATCGCGGTCGGCCGCGCCGCGCCCGGAAACTGGCCGCAAAAGCCGCGCCGCCCTCTTGCTGAAGTTCTGGAAATCTTATGAAAACGCGCCGTTCCGATCTGTTGCTGACAGCCATTGCACCCGCGATATGGGGCAGCACCTATATCGTCACCACCGAGTTCCTGCCGAACTTTTCGCCGATGACGGTCGCAATGCTGCGGGCCCTGCCCGCCGGATTGCTGCTGCTGGCGATCGTTCGGCAACTGCCGATGGGCATCTGGTGGCTGCGCAGTTTCGTCCTCGGAGCCCTCAACATCTCGATCTTCCTGAGCATGTTGTTTGTCGCCGCCTACCGGCTTCCGGGCGGGGTCGCGGCGACCGTGCTGTCGGTCCAGCCATTGATTGTGATTTTCCTCGCCGCTGCCCTGCTTGCCAGCCCTGTCCGCCGGTTGGCGATTGTCGCCGCCCTTGTCGGGATCGCCGGTGTTGCATTGCTGGTGCTGACCCCGAACGCGACGCTCGATGCGGTCGGCGTTGCCGCCGGCCTCGCCGGGGCGGCCTCAATGGCCTTCGGAAGCGTGTTGAGCCGCAAGTGGCAGCCGCCAGCATCGCTGCTCGCCTTTACGGCATGGCAACTGACTGCCGGTGGTCTCCTTCTCGTTCCGGTGGTCCTGCTTTTCGAACCACCCATCCCGTTCCCGACCGCGGCCAACCTGCTTGGACTGGTGTGGCTCGGCCTGATCGGTGCGGCGCTGACTTATGTCCTCTGGTTCCGGGGCATTGCGCGACTCGAATCTTCGGTGGTGTCATCGCTGCTTTTCCTCAGCCCGGTGACCGCCGTGCTGCTTGGATGGGTATTCCTGGATCAGACGCTGACCTTGCCTCAGATCGCCGGCGTCGTTTTCGTCATCGGCAGCATCTGGCTGGCTCAACGGCCTAGTCGCAACGAGGCATGAGCTTGGGTGGAGTGGGTCAGTTTGAAATATGCGAAAACGCCTGTCACGTTTGATTTGCCTAGGCGAAAGCGCCTATATGCTTAGCGGAAAGCAAGGAGGCTGACGTGCCGGTTCTTAGATCCAAGCAATTTTTTAAGCGTGAACATGGCCAAGGCGATGAGCATTGGTATCGGCTTTGTTTCGAAACCGAGACCGGAAAATTTTTCGTGCATGAGGAATTTTCCGTGAAGTCGGGCGGCGTATTTGTCGATGGTGAACGAGAAGTCGAAATGTCAGAATTCATGAAGGGTGGCGGCGACCGCCAGAATAGCCTGATTGAATTTGTGAAAAAGGGACTTTTCTGATGGACCGAAAGGCCAGAAGCACCCCGCTGACGCGACCGGCAATGCCGTCCGCATCATGCGCATTGCCACAGGCGAGGAAGCCGACGAAGTGCAGGACGACGGCAAGGACCCTGCCGCGAAGGCTCTTGGTGCGAAGGGGCAAGAAGCGCGCCGTGAACATGACGCCAGTGCGCCGCGCCGAGATCGCCTAGCAGGTTGCCAAAAAACGGTGGTCTAAGTAGGCGGCTCGCCTGGCATTTTACCTAGATACACCTTTTTTGAAAGCGCCACCGCACGGCCATAGCCAGTGGCCAACAAAATTACTTCGATTGTCGTATCGCTTTCGAGGTGAACGACAATGGACGGGATAGCGATGACCCCGGCGGATGTATTTACCGCTGCCAGCGTTATTTGACCCTTTACGACGGTATTTCCCCCTACCCGTATTTCAACTGAACCCTCATTTGACAATGAATTCTTTGCATTATGTAGTTCTATGTAAACCCCAAATTGAAGATCAGCAGGGAATTTAGATACTACAACGTCGCCGGAAAAAACGTTCACCAAAACGTGTTTATTGTTAGCTCCCTGCGCCACGTATTCACATAGCACGGCGTTTCCAAATTGTATCTTCTTCGCCATACTATTACTGCTTCATAATATGTAACGGTATATTTGACGATGAACTATAGGTCGGCGTTGCTTCTGGGGCTAACGGACGCTTCAGAATAACCGGTGCGGTAATTGTCGTGCTCTCCAACAAGTCCATTACAGTCATATTTTGGGGCGACAGGCCAAACAGTGGGCCAGACGATAGGACCGGCTCTTCGCCGGAAATACCCGCCAACAAGCGAGCTACCGTCGCAATCGTCCAATTTCCAGGCGATGCCAACAGCCGGTTCACTTGGTCCTGCCCGCGCTGTATGCGGCGGGCCAGCCTCGCCTTCGTGAGATTTGATTTGGATTCTTCCGCCTCAAACCGCGCCATCACATAGTCATAAAACTGGCTGAGCGCTCTTTGTTCAAGATAGGAAAGACTCGCCTCCGAGATTGGACCGTCGCCGGAAATTTCAGACTGCAACTGTGCGTGCTGTGACATAATCTTTAACTTCCTCACCGTGAATTGGTTCGTGTTTTGGGAACAGCATCCCCCACTGCCTCTCACATTCCTGCTTTGCGAAATCCCACTTTGGGTTGTGGCGATCCCCCATCGGTTCGCGACCATTCCAAGCAGTAGATCTGGGAGCCCACGTGAACGCTATGAATATGTTTGGCGCCGCAAATCTTCCAAATAGGCGCAGGCCCGGACTGGCTGTACGGCTTCTCATATCCCAGACTTCATCTTCCGGGCGGTCTAGTCTGCCTAGGAACGCTTCCTTTGCGGTGTAGGGTTTTAGGCATACTGAAACTCTTTCGCCCTTAACAAATGACTCCAGGTCGCCTCGCAGAAGCCCCACGCGCGAGCCGCACTTTGGCGAAGTCCAAGGCCCTTCCATGAGAGCCTCAACATCTGGCGAATAGAACAAACCTCTTTGGACGGGATCACTTGCAATCGTCATCTCCAAAGGGAAGAGCCGACCACCATGGACGTGCCGTTTTATTGCAGCGCGAATTGACATATAAGTCAATACCGCATTATGGCAAGGGGTGTGACATTTCGACTCAATAGCTTAACGGAGAATTCCCGTCGACCTGAGAAGTTCGACAACCATGTCCACATGGTCGCGATCTATACGGTTGCACAGGATGCTGAAAATGACGCCGACAATGGCGGCTGGCGTATCGCAGACGCGTTGGTCGATAGACGATTTGTGCGAGAAGATGGACGCCATTGCGCCGAAGCCGGGCAAGCGCGGACCTTATAAAGTGCAAGCCTAAGCCGCCTCCAATGCACCGTGCAGGCGAAAGAATTTGGCTAGACTTTTCGCCGCATCCTCCGATGCGAACTTGGCCAAAACGCGGCCCGGTGCCTTTGGGTCTTCTTTATCTACAGCAACCAGGTATAGGCCGAACTGATCGAAATCAGGGTTATCCTGCCGCGCAATGTCCGCCTCATGATCTGTTATTTCGCAGATACACAAACTCTCACGGTTCGATAGAGTAGCGACTGCTTGGAACGTCATGATTCGTCTCCTTCGTGGAAGGGTGGGCACCTGTGGTTAACAAACCTACAATTTCCGTCAACAAACTTGGCGAGTACATTATCAGCAAAGGGGCGAGGCAGCGGAAAATTCTGCATGACCGCAAGTATCCAGACCCCGATTTTCAAATGGGCATGTACCATAGGGAAGCGAGCGACGCGGTTGCGTCCTACATCGCCGCTGGCGCCATCAACCCCTCTCCCTTGGATACGGTCCTTCATTCTCTTGAACAGTTGACCCCGGATAAGGTCGGGACCGCGCGACGTATTAACGCCAACATCGACGCTTTGGAACGCTTCGGCACGATGTTGGACGACATCGACCTTATGGACGGTGAGCCAGAATTAGGCGCTCACGCGCCGGCAAAGCTGACCTTCCACAGTGTCGAAATCTCCGTACGCCCTGAAATCGTGTTGCGCGCCACGATCAAGGGAAAACTCTACATTGGTGCGCTGAAGTTCCATTTTTCCAAGTCGCATCCTCACACCGCTGAATCGGCCGGCTTCGTCTCGGCGGCAGTCAACGAATATTGCCGCCTTCATGTTGTCGGCTATGGTGACGGCGTCGTTAATGCGGCGTTTTGCCAAGTCATTGACGTTGCCTCTGGGACCGTTTTCCCCGGTGTGAAGGCAACCAAACAGCGCCTCAATGACATCTCTGCGGAATGCCAGAACATCACAGCACTTTGGCCAACGATCTGATTCAAATTTCAAACTGAGACACTACCGCCTAGGTTCTTGACTTGTGTCGGCGGATTGTTCGGCACTATGGTCAAGCGGCGGAGGATCTGCCGATGCCACAACGCCCCTATGACGAGCGCCTGCTCCGTCAGGCGTTCCAAGTCGCGCGCAAGGCCCGCGATGCTGGCGAACATCCCTTTGGTTCGCTGCTCGCTGACAAGGACGGCAATGTGTTGCGCGAGCAGCCCAACGCTTACAAAGCCGGCGGCGGCGACCGCACCGCTCATGCCGAAAGGCTGCTGGCCTCGTGGGCGGGGATGAATGTCAGTCTCGAAAAGCTGGCTTCCTGCACCCTCTACACGTCGGCCGAACCTTGCGCGATGTGCTCCGGGACAATCTATTGGGCGGGCATCGGACGGGTCGTCTTTGGGCAGAGCGAACATGACCTCAAGCGGCTGACGGGTGCACATGTCGAGAATCCCACGCTCGACCTGCCCTGCAGGATCGTCTTCGAAGCCGGGCAGCGTCCGACTGAAGTCGTCGGCCCGCTGCTTGCCGATGAAGCGGCGCAACTCCAGGCCGAATTCTGGAAGGACAAGTAGGGTCAGGACTCGTTGATACAGAGGCAGAGGTGACTGCCGACGTGGACAACGACCTGAAGCAATTCCAGGAAAAGTGTGAAACGATTTTCCGCCCGGAATTGCCTCAAAACAAAAAATATAGATCGGTTCGGCGTTTCCGTGAACGACAAAACAATTTCTAATTCAAAGGCCGGTGAGCAATTTCTTAAGTAGAGCGTTAAGAGTTTCCTGCTCCGACGGCGTCAGCACGGAGATTAATTGCTCTTCCAGCGCCACCATTGGACCGATCAAATCATCTATCGCGCGCTTGCCGCCAGTCGTCAGCGCAATTTGCTTGCCGCGCCGGTCGTTGGGATCGGGGCGTCGTTCAACCAGCCCAGCGCGCTCCAGCCGATCCAGGCGGCTCGTCATGCCGCCCGAGGAGATCATTGCCGATTCGTAGAGCTGTGTAGGTGAGAGCGTATAGGGTTCACCGGCGCGCCTGAGCGGCGTGAGCACATCGAACTCACCTACATTCAGGCCAGCTTCTTTGAGCAACGGGTTCATGTGATCGCGGATAACCCGCGCGGCGGCATCAAGCAGACGGCCTACCGTTTCAACAGGTAGCAACGGAAGATCGGGGCGCTCGCGGGCCCATTCCTTAGCTGCGGCCTCGGCGCGATCCATGGCAAATATTCCCTCGGCAAAATGTATCTTGCAATCAAGATACATTGCAACTACTTACATTGCGGCAAGACAATAGCGCAGCGCGCAGCCCTGGAGAAGGAGAAATCGATGCCCAAAATGATTTTCGTGAACCTGCCTGTCCGTGACCTGTCGGCCTCGACGGCGTTCTACGTGGCGCTAGGCGGCACTGTGAACCCGCAGTTTTCGGGCGAGAAATCCACCTCGCTCATGTTCTCGGACACGATCGGGGTGATGCTGCTGACCCATGACCACTACCGCGAATTCACCACACGCCCAATCGGCGACGCACAGCGCGACAGCCAGGCAATGATCGCCCTCACTGTCGATAACCGCGACGCCGTCGATGCAACACTGACCAGCGCGGTCGCGGCGGGCGGTCGCGCCGATCCCAACCCGGCACAGGATCTTGGCTTCATGTATAACCGCCACATTGAAGACCCGGATGGCTACGTCTGGGAAATCGTATGGATGAACCCGACGGCGAACGCCTGAACGCAGGGTGTGCGCGCATCGGTCGTAGCGGGGTGTGAGCCTGGAGTCATGACAAGCAATTCGGGGCTGGCCCAGTGCCGGTTCCGCGTCAGGTGCCCCGGTCAGGTAGTGTCTCAGTTTGAAATTCAGTCTGGGTCGGTCGGATAAATCTGATGGGTCGGGTCGAACCAGAGAATTTCAAATTTGTTGACTATACGATGGCCCCACAGCCGACGCTTATTCCCAAGGCGGAAGCGGAAAACCACGTCAGCATACCGCTCGATTTCAATCATTCGGCATTGGGCTTCATCGCAAATTTCGGCCGTGTCCATGTTGTGATGCATCTTGTGGCCGGAATCGGAAGATGGTCGGTCAATTTCTCCCCAAGTCAGTTTCGCCCATTCCGCGAGCTTTGGAAGGATAAGGCCATCCCAATCGGCATCTGACCAAGCCCGAGGGACGCCCCATGACCAAGAATGTTCGCGGTCAGGCTTCTCGCATGTCCAAGTCATTTGCATAGAGAATACGGACCCAGGATCGGCACCTGTGCGAACCTGCTTCGCGTCGGAGATGCCGACGCCTAGACGAACGCCACCAACCGGGATTCTCTCCCGGAGGCGCACAGATTTTTCCTGCTCTTTGAGTTTTGCCTCTACATCCCGAGCAATGCGAGCTTCACGCTTCGACATTTTTGGAAAGCGTAGAATAGTACTCCGAAATGCGGTCAAGAGTAATTTCGGTGTTGCGACCCCTCGCGTAAGCTTCGGCCCATGGTGCTTCCATGTGCGTCAGATCGCTAAGCCATTGAGCGTCTTTGTCGCCATAAAAGTCCAGCACAAGAGCAATGGTGTCTTGCTGAACACCTCGGACATTATCGCTATTCCCGCCGGGTACGCTGTCCACTCTGAAATGGCCTCGCGTCGCTTCCCACAGCGCTCTGACTACCGGACCATTATCCCATGCTTCGATTGGCTCGGGGAACATCTGTGCATCATCCCAAACGATGGACCAAGCTTGGCTGTAGTATACCAGCTTTTGCATTTTCATGACCGTCATCGGGCCACGATGTTCCAAAATATATTGCGCTACGTCGATAGTCGATGGCATCGCCCGTTCCCCCAGAGACATAGGATTCTACCTGATTTGGTTCTCATGTGGAACCGCAAGATGGCAGCAATGGTTACCCAATGTGCTTTTTGTATGGTCCGCGCTTGCCCGGCTTAGGCGCTACGGCGTCCATCTTCTCGCAAAGGTCGTCCATTGACTAGGTCCGGTGGGCATCAGAAATTCGTCTCAGAGTAATCTACGTAGATCGACCCGATTTTCTTCCCAACGTTATCTTTCGCGTCGCTGAACCCGTCTTCGAACTCTCCGCGCTCTAAGCGGTCGGCCAACGCGCGCAAGGCATCTGCTGCCCATTTGTTTAACGTGCCTACGTTAGGGCCGGTCAGTTCCAACTCTACAGCGCACTTCAAATGCGGGCTCAATTCCTGTGCGTTTTCCATCGCCACCACCTCATGCTTTCCGCTAAGCATATAGAGGGTCGGCCCGATATGGGAAATGCATATTGCATTCCGTCAGACTTCAAACTGAGACACTACCCCCGGTCAGCTCGTCTTGACGTATTTCCGCCAGCTGTGCTCCGGCCGGAAGCCGAGCATGTCCCGCGCCTTGCGGTTGGAGAGCAGCGTCTCGTAGTCGCCAAGTTCGGCCTTGACCGGCACATCGGGGTAAAACCGCTTCAGCAGTTCGGCTGTCGGCAGGTCGGACGAGGTGTCGTCGTTGGCGGCGTTGAACACCTGATAGCCGAGCCCGTCCTTCTCGATGGCGTGCAGCGTGATCTGGCCGAGGTCGCGCGCGTCGATATAGCTCCAGGCGATGCGCTTGCGGAAACCCGGATCGGCGAACCATTTCGGAAACAGCGAATATTCATGCGGCTCGATGACGTTGCCGATGCGCAAGGCATAAATGTCGAAGCCGCTGCGCAGGGCAAAGGCGCGCGCGGTCTTCTCGTTGACGACCTTGGACAGCGCGTAGCTGTCCATCGGGTCGACGTCGTACTCCTCGTCGAGCGGAAAATGCGTCGGGTTGCGCGGCTCGTTGGCGAATACCAGCCCGTAGGTCGTTTCGCTGGAGGCGATCACCACCTTGCGGATGCCGAGTTTCACCGCGGCCTCGATGACGTTGTAGGTGCCGAGCGCGTTGATGCGGAACACCTCATTGTCGGGCGTGATCATGATGCGCGGGATCGCCGCGAAATGCACCACGGCATCGACCGGCTGCGTACGCAGCGACGGGTCGAATTCGTGCAGGCCGATATAGCTCGACAGCGCATTGAACACCTGCCCGCTGTCGGTGATGTCGGTGATCAGCGTGCGCACCTTGGGATTGTCGAGCGGCTTGGTGTCGATGTTGAGCACCTGGCAGCCCTGCTCGACCAGATACTGCACGACGTGGCGCCCGGCCTTGCCGCTGCCGCCGGTGAACATGATCCGCTTCGTCATTTTGCTCTCCCTAAGATTCATGTGTATTGTCAGACAATATCGAACTCTGCAATCGCCTGCCATGGCGTGCGGCAAAAACCCGCTTCAACAATTCGCCGGCAAGGTGCAGCGCCGTCATCCATCATTGCAAAATAGGACGAAACGACATGAACACGACTGCCGCGAGCGAAAAGATCGGCTTCATCGGGCTTGGCCTGATGGGGCACGGGATCGCGAAGAACATCGTCGACAAGGGCTATCCGCTGACGTTTCTCGGCCGCAAGAACCGCACGCCGGCGGAAGACCTGCTCGGCCGCGGTGCCAGGGAAGCGGCGACCTCGCGCGACGTCGCGGCGGCATCCGATATCGTCTTCATCTGCGTCACCGGCTCGCGCGAGGTCGAAGCCATCATCCGCGGCCCAGGCGGTCTCAAGGAAGGCCTGAAGCCGGGATCGGTTGTCGTCGACTGCTCGACCTCTGATCCCGTTTCGACGGTGGCGCTGGCCGCCGAACTCAAGGGGCTCGGCGTCGCCTATGTCGATGCCCCGCTCAGCCGCACCCCGAAAGAGGCTTGGGAAGGCACGCTCGATGCCATGGTCGGCGCGCCCGATGCGGTCTTTGCCCGGCTGAAGCCGGTGCTCGAAACCTGGGCCGGGCGTATCGTCCATATCGGCGACACCGGTGACGGCCATCGCATGAAGCTGCTCAACAATTTCATCTCGCTCGGCTACGCCGCGATCTATTCCGAGGCGCTGGCGCTGGCGCAGAAGGTCGGCATCTCGCCGCCGCGCTTCGACAGCGTCATCCGCAACGGCCGCATGGATTGCGGCTTCTACCAGACCTTCATGCGCTGGACGCTGGAAGGCGACCGCGACGCGCACAAATTCACCATCGCCAATGCCTTCAAGGACCTCACCTATCTCGAATCGATGGCGGGTGCCGCCGGCATCGCCAACCCGCTCGGCAACGCCACCAAGAACGCCTTCGCCGGCGCCTTTGCCACCGGCCCCGCCGATCAGTACGTGCCGATGCTGGCGACGCATATCGGCAAGGTCAACGGCGTCGACCTCATGCCGACCAGGGATGGCAAGAAGCAGACGATCTGAGGCTTGTGCGATACGCCCGGTACACTGCCTTCAATCGAGGCCGGCGCTGCCCCTCATCACCCTGCCGGGTACTTCTCCCCGTATAGTGACGGGGAGAAGGACGCCTTCGCCAATGATTTCGCCAACTGCCTGCGTTGCAAGCCAACTGCCTGCGTTGCAAGAACAGCCCCTTCTCCCCGTCACTATACGGGGAGAAGGTGGCGGCAGCCGGATGAGGGGCAGCACCAACCTATATGACAAATCAATAGCGCAACCGGGCAGATGACGTCGTCGGTGTTGTCGAAAAGTCGGTGCATTGCAACACGCAACGTCCGATCGAAGAGAAAGCCAGAAACAAAAAACCCGCCTCGGTGGGCGGGTCGTTGGAGCCAATTAGCACCACACCGAAATTAGTAGCATAGCTGCCGGCACAAAGCAAGAACAAAATATGCCCCCCGGTCGCACAAAGCTCAACGGTGTCGACGTCATGCCGGCCAAGGATGCGAAAAATGCAGACGATCTAAGCGCATGGGCAATGCGCACGGCGCGCTATTTTTCAATCAACGCCAGCGCCGCCCCTCATCGCCCTGCCGGGCACTTCTCCCCATATAGTGACGGGGAGAAGGACGCTTTCGCTGATGATTTCGCCAACTATTTCCATTGCAAAAGAGTGTGCCAAGATCGCGGCCAGCCCCTTCTCCCCGTCACTATACGGGGAGAAGGTGGCGGCAGCCGGATGAGGGGCGGCGCCGGACTTTGCGGTATAAATCACCGCCGCGACCGGCCGATAACGTCGTCGGTGTTGGCAAGAAGCCTGTGCACCGCGGCACGGGCTGCGGCGGGCCGCTGCAGGCGGATGTTCTTCTCGATCGCCTCGTGCAGTGCCTGCGCCCGCCGCTGATCGCTGGTCTCGCGGGTGACGAACTGGAACAAATGGTCGAGCGCCGATTCGATCAGCACGCCGAGCGGCACCAGCAGATCGTTGCCCGAGGCGCGCAGGATGGCGAGGTGAAACCGCGTGTCGGCGCGCGTGCGCTCCTGCAGATTGGTTGCCTCGCCCATCTCGCGGCAGGCCTGACTGATCTCGGCCATCTGCTCGTCGGTGCGCCGCATCGCGGCAAAGGCGCTGGCCTCCGGCTCGATGATGTGGCGGAACTCCTGCACGGTCCTGAGGAACACCTCGCGGTCCGGCGAGGTCGCATACCAGGCCAGCACGTCGCGATCGAGCAGGTTCCAGCGCTCCTTCGGCTCGACCCAGCTGCCGATTTTCGGGCGCGAGGCAAGCAGGCTCTTGGCCATCAGCATTTTTATGGCTTCGCGCACCGCCGAGCGGCTGACGTCGAAGGTCTCCGACCATTTGGCTTCGTTGGGCAGGATGGTTCCCGGCGGATAATCGCCGCGCACGATCCTCAGCCCGATTTCGTTGGCGAGCGAGGCATGCACGCTCGAGCCGGGAAAGTGTGCGGCATCGGCACGCCGAACGACGGCCGGCCGCCCAGGCTCTGCCTTGAATTTGGCGGGTCGCTTTTTTGATGTCGCGTCCGGCATTGGTATTCCCCGGCAACTGCTTGTCGAAAGCCTGAACTCAGGGCACGACAAGGCAGCGGCCTACGCTCCAAAGCAGCGTCGCCTCGTGCGTTTTGTATGGACAGTGCGAACGGGGCGCCCGTCGAAGGGCGCCCCGCAATTGCCGACCTACTTCTGGATGCAGGTGTCGACGGTGTCCTTGGTGCATTCGTCGAGGCCGGTGAACACCGGATCGGCGACCGGCTTGCCGTCGACCAGGTCGATCATCACCGAGGGCGCCTTGTAGCCCATCTCGAACGGCCGCTGGCCAACCAGCGCGGTCACCAGTCCGTCACGGGCAATCGCCACCTCGTCGCCGATCGTGTCGGCGGCGCCGATGACGAAGGCGTTGCTGGCGATCTTGTCGGCCATCGGCTTGAACAGGTCGCGGTAGGGCTGCGGAGCGCCGAACAGCGGCCAGCCGCCCATGATGCCGAAGGCGTCGAGATCGGGATTGGCGGCGAGGATGTCGGTCATCGCCTGCACGCCCTTGGCGCCGTCGTCATTGGTGAACACCGGGCAGCCGGCAACTTCCGTCCAGCCGCCTTCGCCTGCCAGCGCCGCGAGGCCGTCCTTGCCCGACAGCGCGTCACGCATGCCCTGCGCGCGGCGCAGGATGTTGTCGGCGGCCGGATTGCCTTCGATGGTGCAGATCTTGCCGCCATTCGGCTTGGCCTTCTTGATGTATTCGCCGATCTTGTGACCCATCAGGTAATTGTCGGTGCCGAGATAGGTCTTGCGCAGCGCCGCATCTTCCTTGCTGAGGTCGGCGTCGAGGGTCATGATCGGGATCGACGGATTGGCGCTTTTGATCGTCTGCGCGATCAGCGGCGCGTTCGATGGCGAAATCGCCATTGCCACCGTATCGGGCTTGCTCAGCATGTCCTGGACGATCTGGGCTTCACCGGCCTCATCCGAGGTCGACGCTGGTCCGGTGTAGAAGCACTCATATTCCGAGCTGGCGTTTTCCTTGTTCCACTTCTCGCAACCCTGGTGGATGGCCTCGAAGAATGGATTGTCCAGACCCTTCACCACGATGACGAGCTGTTTCTTGGCCATAGCCGGCCCGGCACCCAACGCCATGACGGCGGCGGCAGCGAGCAATAGTGATTTCCTCATGTCAGTCCTCCCTTTGAAACAAACGGACACGGCGTGCCCGCCACACACAGACCGACCCGGAGCAAGATGACAGAGGACGTCGCACTCGTGTCGCCAAGCCAGGTCGATAAGCATTTTCATCTTCAGTCTCAGACCGGCACCGACAGATATTGCTGGCTGCCAAATCCCTGACCGACAAACCCTCACCGATTCCTTCCGGCAACCCGGGAGATCGGCGCAAGCTCCTCCGACACTTAGCTAATATCGCCTTGTCACCGACGTCAATGCTATTTGTCCTACAAAACTGATTTTTCGAAAGAAGCCGTGGTTGACGCCAAGGTGGCTTATGCGTAAATGGGCAAAATCGCTGCCTCCGGGAGGAACTGGGGAGAGCGAAAGGCCGCGGCAGAACCGCAGGCCGCAAAGCACGGGGAGGCAAGAAGGCTGGTGGCGGTTCTCGAACTCACCAACATCTCGAAGCATTTTGGCGCCATCCAGGCGGTCAACGACGTTTCGTTGTCGATCGAGGCCGGACAGGTTGTCGGTCTGATGGGCGACAACGGCGCCGGCAAGTCGACGCTGGTCAAGATGATCGCCGGCAATTTCCCGCCGAGCCATGGCACGATGCAGATGGACGGCAAGGAGCTGATCCTGCACAAGCCGGTCGAGGCGCGCCAGCACGGCATCGAAATCGTCCATCAGGATCTGGCACTGTGCAACAATCTTACGGCCGCCGCCAACGTCTATCTCGGCCGTGAATTGCGCCGCGGCCTCGGGCCGCTTCGCATCCTCGACTATGCCGCGATGTACAAGCGTGCCGGTCAGATCTTCGCCGAGCTGAAATCCGAAACGCGCCCGCGCGACCTGGTCAAGCAAATGTCGGGCGGCCAGCGGCAGGCGGTGGCGATCGCCCGCACCATGCTTTCGCAGGCCAAGATCGTGCTGATGGACGAGCCGACGGCGGCGATCTCGGTGCGCCAGGTCGCCGAGGTGCTGAACCTGATCCGCCATTTGCGCGACCAGGGCATCGCCGTCGTGCTGATCAGCCACCGCATGCCCGACGTCTTTGACGTCGCCGACCGCGTCATCGTCATGCGGCGCGGCCGCAAGGTCGCCGACAAGACGATCGCATCGAGTTCGCCGGAGGAAGTCACCGGGCTCATCACCGGCGCCATCGAACAGGTTTGATTGACGCCTCAACCATGAGTAAAACATGAGTAAAAAAGGTCGATAATGGCAGTCACCCTTGATCAGACGATCGCGCACAAGCAGCACACCTTGCTGAGCAAGGTGTTTGCCAGCCAGACCTTCTGGGTGGTGATCGCGGTCATCCTCGCCTGCCTGTTCCTGTCGGTGGCAACGGATTCCTTCGCCACGACCAAGAACCTCTACAACATCACCCGCAACGTCACCTTCGTCGCCATCGTCGCGCTCGGCATGACCTTCGTCATCATCACCGGCGGTATCGACCTGTCGGTCGGCTCGGTGCTTTGCCTGTGCTCGATGGTGCTGGCCGTGACCATGCATGCCGGCTACGGCATCGAGATCGGCATTGGCGCTGCGATCGCGACAGCGCTGATCATCGGCGCCTTCAACGGGGTTCTGATCGCCTATCTCGGCTTTCCGCCCTTCGTGGTGACGCTCGGCATGCTGTCGATTGCGCGCAGCCTAGCCATGGTCGCCTCCAACAACACCGTCGTCTTCCAGTTCGGGCCGGATCACGACAAGCTGCTGGCGCTGGGCGGCGGCGCCTGGGTGTTCGGCATCGCCAATCCGGTGCTCTACATGATCGTGCTGGCGTTGATCACCGGCTTTGTGCTGCGCTGGACGAAATTCGGCCGGCACATCTTCGCCATCGGCGGCAACGAGCATGCGGCAACGCTGACCGGCGTTCCGGTGCGCCAGATCAAGGTCGTCGTCTACATGATCTCGGCAATGGCGGCTGGCCTTGCCGGCATCATCCAGACCGGCTGGCTGGGCGCGGTCACCACCAATCTCGGCAACGGCATGGAGCTTCAGGTGATCGCCGCCACCGTCATCGGTGGCGCCAACCTGGCCGGCGGCATGGGCACCGCCTTCGGCGCGGTCGTCGGCGCGGCGCTGATCGAGGTCATCCGCAACAGCCTCGGCCTGCTCGGCATCAATGCCTTCTGGCAAGGCGTGTTCATCGGCGGCGCCATCCTGCTGGCGGTGCTGTTCGACCGCATCCGCAATTTCAGGCGCAACGACTGACGTTCAAGCGCAGCCTCCCCCTTCTCCCCTTGTGGGAGAAGGTGTCGCCGAAGGCGACGGATGAGGGGTGCTCCAGCTTGGCATCGCCTCATTTCTTCCAACACCCCTCAACCGTCTCGGCGCTAGCGCGCCGATCCACCTTCTCCCACAGGGGGAGAAGGGGACGCGCTCCTATCGCCGAGTCTGAAAATCCGCCGCTGCGGCGCATGGCCGGCGCCCGGACGTGCACATCCGTCTTGACGCAAGCCCGAACTGAGCCGCACAATCGCTCGCAGCAGGCGAAGGGAGGCCAGTCGCCTGCGGGAGGATATACCCATGACGGAAGCGATCAGGCTCTACTGGGGCCGGTTCGGACATGTTTCTGTCCTGAACGTCGCCAGCGACTTCGTCACCCATGCCCATGTCGAGGCGCATATCATCATCTGGCTGGAAGGCACCGCCGGCGAGATGACCATCGGCCGTGAGACGGTGCGGCTTGGACCGGGCACTGCCGCCGGCATCAATTCCTTCCAGCCGCACAGCCACGCTCTGTCCCGCGACGGCACGCCCGGCCTGTTCCTCGCCTTTTACATCGATCCGGACTGGGCTCGAAAACGCCGCGAGCTGCCTTCCGCCGCGCCGCTGTTCTCCGCCCCGGCAATCACGCTCGAGCCTTGGCTGCACAAGGCAGCGGCCAACCTTCTCGATCATCTCAGCGACAATGAGAGCATCGACGACATTGCCAACTACGAGATCGAGCGCTTCATCGACAGCGTACTCGACGCCGCCGATGCCTCCGCACCGCAGACGGTGCGCGCCCGCGTCAACACCATGCAGGACTTCCGCGTCCGCAAGGCGATCCGGCTGATGAAAGCCAATGTCTGCGAGCGTATCTGCTTCGACGACGTGGCGCGCAGCGTCGGCCTGTCGCGGCCGCATTTCTTCGCCCTGTTCAAGGAACAGACCAATCTGACGCCCAACGTCTATTGGAACACGCTGCGCATGGAGGAAGCCGTGCGGCAGTTGCAGTGGTCGCAGGAGCCGCTGATCTCGGTCGCCTGCAATCTCGGCTTCACCACGCAAGGCAATTTCTCGCGCTTCTTCCGCGACCATGTCGGCGTCCCGCCGACGCTTTACCGCGAGGCGGCGCGGGCGATCAGCTGAGCGCCCGTTTTTTCAGACTAATTGATAGGCGTTCAAGACGCATTGATAAGCGCCGCCAAGTCCGCCGCCCTACCCTCCCAAGCAGCTGATTTGCAAGGGAACGATCATATGGCGAAAGTCACCATCTCCAGCGTCATCGACGCACCGGTCGAAAAGGTCTGGGCGCGCATACGCGACTTCAACGGTCTGCCGACTTGGCACCCGCGCATGGTCGAAAGCCATATCGAGGACGGCAAGGATGCCGGCACGATCGGCTGCGTGCGCAATTTCCAGCTCGCCAGCGGCGCCCGCCTCCGCGAAAAGCTGCTCGATTTCTCCGACGAGAACTTCCTCGTCAGCTACGCCATCCTGGAGACGCCGCAGCCGCTGACCAATCACAAGTCGACGCTGCAGTTGCGGCGGGTGACGGACGGCGACCGCACCTATGCCGAATGGACCGCCAGCTTCGACGCCGCTCCCGAGGAAGCCGCTAAATTGGCCGAAGGCATGGGCGCCAATGTTTTCCAGGGCGGGTTCAACGCCCTGAAGAACCACTTTGCCGGCCAGAGTTGAATGACGGACTAAGCCCGAAAAAGGGAGCGTTCCATGGCGCTTGCACTGCAGACTTTCCCAACGGTGAAGGACGCCGGCGCGGCGCTGAAAGCCGCCGGCACCCACTATCTCGGTGGCGGCACACTGGTCGTGCGCGCCGTCAATGAAGGCGACGTGTCGATCTCCGGTTTCGTCAGGTCGACCGACCCGGCGTTGTCGGCCATCAGCGTCTCCGGCGGCACGGTCCGCATCGGCGCCTCGGTGACCATGGCGGCGATCGCCCGTCACCCGGATCTGGCCACTCTTGCCCACGCCGCGCGCGCCGTCGGCGGCCCGGCGATCCGCAACATGGCGAGCGTCGGCGGCAATCTCTTCGCGCCAACGCCTTACGGCGATTTCACCGTTGCGCTGCTGGCTTTGGATGCAACTGTCAGCGCCGATGACGGCGAGCTGCCGATTGAGACATTCCTCGCAAAGCGCGAAAGCAACCACGCCATCGTCACTGCGGTCGGCTTCACGATTCCGAAGGAAGGCGGCTTTCGCTTCCTGAAAGTGTCGAGGGTCAAGCCAAAGGGCATTTCGGTGCTGAGCATCGCGACCGTGCTGGAGCACGCACCGGACGGCACCGTGTCGTCAGCGCGGATCGCGTTCGGCTGCATGGCCGACCGGCCGATCCGTGCCAGGGCGGCGGAGAAGGCCCTGATTGGCCGGGAACTCACGAGCGAGGGCATCGCACCGGCACTGGCTGTTGCCCGCGACGGCACTTCGCCGCGAACCGATCCGATCGCCAGTGCCTGGTATCGCAACGAAGTCCTGCCGGTCCATCTCGGCCGGCTGCTGCTCGCCTGAAAGACCGTGGCGCGTATGTCCGCCTGGCTGCGGCGCAAGGAGTAAAAAGATGGCAAAGGTCCCGGTTCAGTTCACGCTCAATGGTGCCGAAAAGGCCGAATTCATCGACAGCGGCACAACGCTGCTTCATGCGCTGCGCGACAAGATCGGCGACACCTCGCCGAAGGGCGGCTGCCATCAAGGCACCTGTGGCGCCTGCTCGGTCATCATCGACGGCGAGCTCAGGCTGTCCTGCCTGACGCTGGCCGAGACCTGCAACGGCGCAACCGTCACCACCACCTCGGGACTGGCGGAAGGCGGCGTGCTGCATCCGCTGCAACGCGCTTTCCTCGATGCTTTCGCCACGCAATGCGGTTTCTGCACGCCGGGCATGATCATGGCCGCCAAGGTGCTGCTCGACCAAACCCCGAACCCCAGCCGCGAGGACGTGGTCGAGGCGTTGTCGGGCAATATCTGCCGCTGCACCGGTTACGAGCCGATCATCCAGGCTGTGCTGAGCGCCGCGCGCTCCAATTCGCAGAACGCGGCTTGAGGGGAGTCAAGAAAATGGAACTCCGCAAGAGCTATTTCGCCGACCAGCGCAAGGACGATCTGCACGAGATCGGCCAGCCGCGGCCGCGATCGGATTCGCCCGGCCATGTCACCGGCAAGACCGCCTATTTCGCCGACCGCAATTTTCCCGGCATGCTGCACCTGAAGATGGTGCGCAGCCCGCATCATCACGCCCGCATCCGCAGCATCGATACGTCAGAGGCGGAAAAGCACCCCGGCGTCGTCAAGGTGCTGACCGCCAAGGATGTGCCGCACAATGTCTACACCATCCTGATCCTGATCCAGATCGGGCCGGAGGACGAGACGGTGCTGGCCGACGGCAAGGTGCGCTGGAAGGGCGAGGCCGTGGTGGCGGTGCTGGCCGAGACCGAGCGCGCCGCGCAGGAAGCCGCCGCCAAGGTCAAGGTCGATTACGAAGTGCTGCCGGCCGTCTTCGACATGGAGGAAGCGCTGAAGCCCGGCGCGCCGATCGTCAATGAGTACCATGGCCGGAATTATTACCTCTACGACAGCGGCGAATGCCGCAAGGTGCGCTTCGGCGATGTCGAGGCAAGCTTTACAGGAGCCGACCACGTGCTCGAACAGACCTACCAGTCTTCACCGATCGAGCATGCGCCGACCGAAACGACCGGCTGCATCGTCGCGCCGGAGGGCAACGACCGCTTCACCTGCTACACCAACACGCAGGCGATGTTCTTCACTCTCGATAACGCCTCGATCATCCTGCAGATGCCCGGCAACAAGTTGCATTTCGTCGGCGGCACTGTCGGCGGCGGCTTTGGCGGCAAGGTCGACGTCATCGTCGAGCCGATCGCCATCCTTGGCGCCAAAATAACAGGACGACCGGTCTGTTTTATCTACAGCCGCGAGGAAGAGATGCAGATTTCCTCGCCGCGCGCCGCCGAGAAAGTCGTCATCAAGGACGGCGTCATGAACGACGGCCGCATCGTCGCGCGCAAAGTGACCGGCTACACCGACGCCGGCGCCTATTCGCGCCATTCGCCCTACGGCGCGCAGAAGGGCGCCGGGCATTATCCCGGCCCGTATACGATCCCGAATGTCTGGATCGACACCTACTGCGTCTACACCAACCGCACCCCGTCCTCTGCGATGCGTGGCTTCGGCGTGACGATCGGCGATTTCGCGCTGGAGGTACAGATGGACAAGCTCGCCCGGCTGATCGGCATGGACCCGCTCGAATTCCGTTTCATCAACGCCTATCGCGATGGCGACATGAAAGCACATCGGCAGCCGACCGAGGGTGCTGCGCTGATCGAGTGCATGCAGGAAGCCTCGCGCGCCGCCAACTGGCCCGTGGCAGAAAAATTCATGGCGATGTCGTCTTACGCGAAGGGAGTTTGAGATGGCGATCAGGCGCGGACGCGGCGTCGCCGCGATCAACTATCCGACCGGCATGAATCTCGGCGGCGACCCGACCCAGGCGCTGGTCCATTCGACGCCGACCGGCAATTTCATGGTGACGCTGTCGAGCGTCGATCTCGGCCAGGGCATGAAGCAGATCATGGCGCAGATCTGCGCCGAGACGATCGGCGTGCCGACCGACCGCGTCGTCGTCGACACCGCCGACACCGACACCGGCCCGCATTGCATGGGCACCTTCGCCTCGCGCGGCACGCACCGCGCCGGCAATGCAGTCATCCAGGCGGCCAGGGAAGCCCGCCAGGTGATGCTGGAAGTGGCGGCCGAGGAGCTTGAAGTCAATGCGTCCGACCTCGAGACCGATGGCCAGGGCAACATCCTGGTCAAGGGCGCGCCGCAGAAATCGATCTCGATCTTCGATGTCGCGCTGTCGGCGCATTTCAAGCGCGGTCGTTCAATTTCCGGCCGCGGCATGTTTTTGATCCCCCGCTCCTATCCCGAAAAGGAAACCGGCGCGATGAAGCCGTCGACCTGCTACGCCCACGCCTGCACGGTTGCCGAGGTCGAGGTCGACGACGAGACCGGCGAGGTCACCGTGCTGACCGTGAAGAACGTCTTTGAGATCGGCCGCGCGCTGAACCCGAAAATGGTCGAGCAGCAGCTCGTCGGAGGCTCGTGGATGGGCATCAGCCATGCGCTCTACGAAACGACCGAACCCTATTATCCCAATCGCGACCATGGCGGCACCGACTTCAACCAATATCTGATGCCGGGTCCTGGGGATCTCGCTCAAACCGAGATCATCGTGCTGGAACGGCCCTCGGCGGACGGGCCGTATGGCGCCAAGGGGCCGGGCGAAATGTGCGCCAACCCGCAGATCCCGGCGGTCGCCAATGCCGTCTTCGACGCCGTCGGCGTGCGCATCGACACGCTGCCGATCACGCCGGAGCGCATCCTGCGGGCGCTGAAGGCGCAAGCCCCGAACTGAGTGCTGGAAATGCCCAAGAGAAGCGCCCGGACTTCAAGCGCAGAGACAGTCGCGACCTCGCCGGAGGCGATGGCGTCCCGCCTCGCCGCCTCGCACTATCTCGCCGATGAAAGCCTGGCCACCGCAATCTTCCTGGCGATCCGGCTGGGCAAGCCGCTGCTGCTCGAAGGCGCGCCTGGCGTCGGCAAGACCGAAGCGGCGAAGGCGATAGCCGAACTGCTCGGGCGCGATCTGGTGCGGCTGCAATGCTATGAAGGCATCGACGCCGCACATGCGCTATACGAGTGGAACTACCAGCGCCAGCTGCTCGCCATCCGCCATGCCGGCGAGCACGAGGTCGACATCTATGACGACCGTTTCCTTATCGCGCGGCCGCTGCTGCAGGTGCTGAAGGCGCCGGAAAAGCGCGTGTTGCTGGTCGACGAAATCGACCGTTCCGACCATGAATTCGAAGCGCTGCTGCTGGAATTCCTGTCCGATTTCCAGATCAGCATTCCCGAGCGCGGCACCATTCGCGCGACGGCGCAGCCGATCGTCATCCTGACCTCGAACCGCACCCGTGAACTGGCCGAAGCGCTGCGGCGGCGCTGCGTCTACCACTCGATCACCTATCCCGACGCCATTCGCGAGGCCGAGATCATCATGCTGCGCGCCGGCGACGTCGCCGAGGCCACGGCGCGCGCCGTGGCTTCCGCCGTGCGCGACATCCGCGCGCGTCCGCTGGCCAAGCCGCCAGGCATCGCCGAGGCGGTCGAATGGGCCAATGCCGCCACCATCCTCGAAAAGGGCGGCAGCCCCTGGCCGGAAGCCTTCCGCCGGGCCATTGGCGTGCTGATCAAAGACGAGGAGGACCTTTCCTGCATCGCGCCCGAGCTCGGCAAGATTGTCGAGGAGGCGCTGGCGTGATGCGCAATCGACCCGCCTCTTTCCACAATACTGGCGCTCTACGGCGCCCCCCTCTGTCCTGCCGGACATCTCCCCCTCGAGGGGGGAGATTGGCAGTCACGAATGCTTTCGCCAATCTCCAATGTTGCAGGAAGGGCGACGCCAACGAAACTGCCAATCTCCCCCCTCGTGGGGGAGATGTCCGGCAGGACAGAGGGGGGCGCGAAGGATCGCGACGCCGAAGACCTGTCAGCCATGTGTAACAAAGTCAGCTTGCCGCGCGCCGCAACCCCAATGCTCGGCTTCGGCCGGCTGCTCCGCCGCTATGGCTTTGCTGTCGCGCCGGAGCAGGTATTAGACTTCATGCAGGCCGTAACCCTGCTCGGTCCCCGTTCGATGGCCGACATCCGCGAAGCGGCCCTCGCCACGCTGGCGCCGCCGCCCGACCGCCGCGACGAATTCGAGGCGCATTTCCGGAGCCATTTCTATGGCGACGCCGCGGCGCTGGTCGAAGGCGAGGCCGACGAGGAAACCCGCATCAAGGACGATGGTGCAACGGGCGACGAAGAAATCGAGGTGGTCCGCCAGGAGCAAGGCGGCGAATTGTCTTCGGCCAGCGAACAGTTGAGCGTCCGCGAGTTCCATCGCGACAGCGACGGGCTTGCCGCCTTCCGCCGCAAGCTCGCCACCGCTTTGCCCGCGCGCCGCTCCTTCCGCACCGTACGCACGCATGCGCGCGGCAAGCTCGATCTGCGCCGCTCGCTTCGCGAAATCGTCAGCGCCGACGGCGATATCCCCTCGCCGCTGCTGCGCCGGCGGCAGGCGGTGCCGCGCAAGCTTCTCATCCTCATCGATGTATCCGGCTCGATGAAGCTCTACACCTCGGACTATCTCAAGCTGGCGCATGCGGCCGTGCAAGGCGCCGACCGGGCGGAGGTCTTCACTTTCGGCACACGGCTGACCCGCATCACCTCGCCGCTGCGCATTCGCGACCGCGACCAGGCGCTGGCCCGCGCCGCTGCCCAGGTCGACGACTGGGACGGCGGCACCCGCATGGGACCGACGCTGCTCGCGTTTCTATCGGTGCCGCGCTTCTCCGCCTTTGCACGCGGGGCGGCAATCGTCATCCTGTCGGATGCGCTGGAGCGCGGCGACCATTCCGAGCTGGAGACGGCGATACGCCGGCTGAGCGCCCGCGCCTTTCGGCTTTCGCTGGCGACGCCATTGGCCGGCGATCCGCGTTTTCGGCCGGCCACGGCAGCACTTCGCACCATCCTGCCGGTGCTCGACGATCTGGTCGACGGCTCGTCGATCGCCGGCCTCACCGAGTTCATCCTGTCGCTCGCCCGCCCCGCCCCTGCGGCCGCGGCAATCTGGAAGAGGGTTTCGTGATGCAGAAGGCGATCGACGCGCATTTCCACATCTGGCGCCAAAAGGACCAGCCATGGCTGGTCGGGCCGATGGTGCCGCGCATCTTTGGCCCTTACGAGCCGATCCGCCGCGACTATCCGATCGAGGAATTCCTCGCCGACCAGCAAGGCTCGGGCGTCGAGAAGGCGGTCTATGTCCAGACCAACTGGGCCAAGGAGGATTTCGAGAACGAGGTCGCGTTCCTGCAGAAGACCGCGGAAGAAACCGGCTGGCCGCACGCCATCGTCGGCTATGCCGACATGACCGTGGACGACGTGCGTTCCCGGATCGACCGGCTGATCAAATACCCTCTGCTGCGCGGCGTGCGCATGCAGCTGCACTGGCACGGAACGCCGGCCTTCCGCTTCGCCGCCTCGGCCGATCAGGTCATCGACCCGAAGGTGCGGGCCAATGTCGCGCGGCTCAAGGATTACGGCCTATCCTTCGACCTGCAGCTTTTCCCCGCCCAGATGAAGGATGGGCTGACGCTCGTCGGCGACAACCCCGAGACCAATTTCATCCTCACCCACGCCGGCATGCTGACCGACATGGAGCCGGAGACCACCGAGGCGTGGAAGTCCGGCCTGCGCACGCTGTCAGCGGCGCCCAACCTCTATGCAAAGCTGTCCGGCCTCGGCACCTTCGTCCACCGCAACGACCCGGCGCTGATCGGCTATATCGTCGACAACGCCATCGACATCTTCGGCAGCGACCATTTGATGTTCGGCTCGAACTTCCCGATCGAGAAGCTGTGGACCAGCCATGCCGAGCTGATCAGGGCGCACCGCGCAGCCGTAGGCAAACATGGCGCGGCCGCCGAGGCGGATATTTTCTGGAACACTGCGGCGAAGGTTTATCGGCCGGTGTAGCGCGCATCCCTTCTCCCGTTGTGGGAGAAGGTGGATCGGCGCGTAGCGCCGAGACGGATGAGGGGTGCTGGAAGAAACTTGGCGGAGAAAATCCAAGCGATTTGAAGCACTTACGTCTCCAAGGCCGCGATCCGTCCAGCACCCCTCATCCGACCGAGCTTCGCTCGGCCACCTTCTCCCACAAGGGGAGAAGGGAAGGCGCCGCGCCTCACCTCACTTCACCTCGAATTCCGGATCGACCGGGATCTGCAGCGCTGTCACCATCTGGTTGGTTTGCCCGGCCAGCCCGATGATCGAGACCAACTCGCCATGCTGCGCGTCGGTCATGCCTTTGGCCCGCGCTGCGGCGGTGTGCGAGTGGACGCAATAGGAGCAGCCATTGGCGGTCGAGACGGCGATGTAGATCATCTCCTTGGTCAGCGGATCGATGGCGCTGTCAGCGACCATCACCGCCTTGAGCTGCTCCCAGACCCGCTTCAGCGAGACCGGATCATTGGCCAGCCCACGCCAGAAATTGTTGACGAAATCGGATTTGCGCGTCGCGCGGATGTCGTCGAACACAGCCTTCACGGCGGGAATCGCCTGGACCTCGGCATCGGTCAGAAGTTTCGTCGTGGCCATGGCTTGGTCCTTTCGTTTGGATCGTTATGCGAGGTCGTTGAATCAGGTCGGGAGAAAAGGCGGCTAACCGCCTTGGATGAATCAGCAATTGACGCGCTGAGGCAAGACCGTAAGGCTGGCCGAGGCCCCTCACCTTCGTCATCCCTGGGCGAAGCAGGAGCGAAGCTCCGTCGCGGAGACCCTGGGATCCATGCCGTGACCTTAGCCGAAGCGTGATAGTGTGCTGAAGGTTCTGCAAAAAGTTTTGGAGAGAGAACGGCGCCTGCTCTGAGGGGCGAGCGGCCATGGCACGGTGGTGA
>NZ_JAMYUM010000024.1:0-117932 GCF_040322975.1 Mesorhizobium sp. M0074 | reverse complement strand
CCCACCGGTCGGCGCGGTTCTGGTTGGGGTTCCTGGGCCGCTGCCTCCGCCGCGGCCCCCGCCCTGGGGGGGGGGGTTGTTTTGCCCGGCGGCGGCGTTTGGGGCGCCCCCGGTCTCGGATTCCTCTTCCAGCACCAGCCAGCCATTGAAGCGTGGCGCTGCACTGGCGATGTCGATCACCGCCGCGGTATCGCAGACGCCCTTGCCGAGCATCGCCCATGTGCCGCTGGCATCGACATCCTTCAGGTGCACGTAGCAGATGCGGTCGCGATAGGTGGTGAGCGTATCGGCCATGTTCCGATGGCCACGCAAGATGTGGCCGGTATCCGGCACCCAGCCGACGAGCGACGGATCGACCAGCCCAAAGATCCGGTCGTAGTCGGCGCGATCGAAGAGCAGCGTGTTGTGGTGCGAACTCGGATGCACCGCGACCTGGACGCCCGCCTTGCGCCCTAGCTCCCCCGCCTTGTTGTAGACCTCCGCGGCGATGGCGAATTTGTCGTCGCGCGGGCCGTCGGAGACGACTGTCGCCGAGCCCATCGACACCAGCGTGTCCGGAAAGGCAGCAGCGAAGTCGATCCATCGCTTCGCGGTCTCGAGGTCGTTGCCGATCTTCTCCTTGAGCGTGAAGCCGCTCTTGGAACCGAAGGCGAAGGAGACGAGCGTCAGCCCTGACGCCTTGAGCGCGGTCGCGAACTCCGCCGGCTTGTCGGCATATCGGCCGATCATCGTGTCGGTGATCTCGATGCCGGCATAGCCGCCATCGGCGATCGCCTTCAAGAGATCGTCCGGGCCGCCGGCAAAGCGCTCTCCGAGCATTTCCCAGGTAAAGGTCTGGCAACCGACTTTCAGGTCTTTCACGATCGTCCTTTCATTCCTTGATGCCGCCCCGCGTTAGCCTTGCGGTCCTGCCGTTCGTTGAAGGCCTTGATTAGGTCGCCAAAGGTTTCCTTGCCGAAGAAGGCGGCGCTGGCAAGCTGATTTCGGAACGTGATTGCGCCCGCGCCGGTCGAATGCCGAGACCCGTGTCGAGCGCTGCGGCGCCCAGCATGCCGGCGCCGATGAGAAATTGCCGGCGATCGGCGATGGTGACGTGACCCACAGGCTTCGTAGCGGCGGTCGGCCGTTTTTCATGTCAGTCATTTCCTCCCCTGAAGGCTGCGGCCCCCAATGTTGCGCCGGCATTTTCGCATGTTCTGCAAAAATTTTACGCGCGTCAATATTTAAAGTGCTGTATAGCGGGCTGTGATTGCGGCTCGCCACCGACTCAGCAGGCCCGCCGAAGTGTCATCGCGTTGGGAGGCAGACTCGAAAATGCAAGCAAAATCACAGATTAAGCTCGGTATCGGCGTTGTCGGATGCGGCAACATCTCGATGACTTATCTGCGCAACGCGGCGCTCTTCGGCGGCGTCGAGTTGCGTGCATGCGCCGACATTTCCACCGAACTGGCGGCGCTGCGCGGCAGCGAATACGGCATCCGGACGGTCAGCGTCGACACGCTTCTAGCCGATCCGGACATCGACCTTGTCCTCAACCTGACCGTCCCGGCGGCGCATTTCGACATCTCGTTTTCGGCGCTTTCGGCGGGCAAGCATGTTTTCACCGAAAAGCCGCTGGCAACCTCGGCTAGCGACGGCCGCCGGCTTGTCGCCGAGGCGGCGAAGCGCAATCTGCTCCTAGGCTCGGCCCCCGACACTTTTCTCGGCGCAGCCGGACGGCGGGCGCGCCGCCTGATGGACGAGGGCGCGATCGGCCGCGCGGTCACCGGCACCGCCTTCATGATGGGGCGCGGAATGGAGCACTGGCATCCCAATCCGCAATTTTACTATCAGCCGGGCGCCGGCCCAATCTTCGACATGGGCCCCTATTACCTGACCATGCTGGTCAACCTGCTTGGGCCGGTGGCACGCGTGATGGCGATGGCGACTCAAGGACAGGAGGTGCGCCTTATCACTGCCGAAGGTCCCTACAGGAACACCAGTTTCAAGGTCGGCACGCCGACCAACATCCTATCGCTGCTGGAGTTCCGATCGGGCGCCACCGTCACCTTCGGAGCCTCCTGGGATGTCTTCAGACACTCCAATCACCCTATCGAACTGCACGGCACGGAAGGCTCACTGCGCCTGCCCGATCCTGACACGTTCGGCGGCACCGTATCGCTTTCGGAACGCGGCGCCGACTGGGCCGACTTCCATAGCGAGAGCGAGCTCTACGGGGGGCGCAACTGGCCTTACGCCGCGCCCGACCGCGCCAACTACCGCATGCTTGGCGTCGCCGATTTGTCGCATGCGCTGACGACGGGCAGAAAACCCCGCGCCTCCGGCGATCTCGCTTTGCATGTGCTGGAGATCATGGAGGCGATCCTCGCTTCGGGAGAAAGCCGCGAGTCCGTCGCCGTCAACCGGGCGGTCGACCAGCCGCCGCTTCTTGGCGAGGACGAGGCGACGAGCCTGCTTGCCTGAGGCGTAGG
The DNA here is from genome assembly GCF_040322975.1 of Mesorhizobium sp. M0074. Lineage (NCBI taxonomy): Bacteria > Pseudomonadati > Pseudomonadota > Alphaproteobacteria > Hyphomicrobiales > Phyllobacteriaceae > Mesorhizobium > Mesorhizobium sp. M0074. Next base: position 115,461 of record NZ_JAMYUM010000024.1, on the reverse strand, counting down.
ATCAGTCGATGGCTACGTTGCTTTCATCACTTCTCGATCCGGAAGCCCGGCATGTGCTCGACCTCGGCCGACAGGCTCCCGCGCGGCCGTTCGAGGCCGGCACGCCTGAAGAGGCGCGGCGCGCCTATGAGGAGAGCTTTCCCACACTGCAGGGTGAACGCGAGCCGGTCGCCTCACTGAACGAACGCTTCATCGACGGGCCTAGCGGCCCGTTGACGCTCAGGATCTATCACGGGCGACGGGCGGCCTTGGCCAGTGCCCCAGCGCTGCTTTATCTGCATGGCGGCGGCTGGGTAATCGGCAATCTCGATTCCCATGACGAGATCTGTCGCTGGTTTGCCAACATGGCGGCCTGTGTGGTCGTCTGTCCCGACTATCGGCTGGCGCCGGAACATAAATTCCCGGCCGCCATCGAGGATTGCCGCGCAGCGTTTGCCTTCATGCAAAGTGCGGCCGACGATCTCGGCATCGACGCGGAGCGGATCGCTGTCGCCGGCGACAGCGCCGGTGGCAATCTCGCTGCGGTGCTGTGCCTGATGGTGCGTGGGAGCAAGAATCCGCCGACCGTGCAATTGCTGTTCTATCCGAACACGGATGCCTCGCAGACAGCGGACAGCTATCGCCGTTTTGCTGAGGGCTATGGTCTCACCGCGGCAACGATGGCCTGGTTCCGCGACCACTATGTCAACCATGCCGGGGATATCGACGACTGGCGCGTGTCGCCGCTGAAGGTCGCCAGCCTTGCCGGCGCAGCACCAGCCTTTGTCGCGATCGCCGGTCATGACATTCTCGTTGACGAGGGTGGGGCTTACGCAAAGCGTCTGCAAGATGACAGCGTGCCTGTCGTGCTGAGGCGCTGGCCTGGCCAGATCCACGGCTTTGTCTCGATGGGCCGCCATGGTCCGGCCTCGCGGCAAGCCGTCGGCGCGGCGGTTGCCGCGTGGCGCGGCTTCGATGGAAAGCTCAGGCCGATTGACGCATGACCAGCGTCGCGTCGAGATTGACCTTGGCGGCAACCTCCGCTCCATCCTCGTTCAGCAGGGCCAGCAGCGTCTCGACGCTATATCCCGCCATGGCGGCGAAGTCCTGCGCCATGGTGGTGAGGCCTGGACATGTGTAACGGCTCAGCGGGTGATCGTCATGAGCTGCGACACGCAGGTCGCAATCGGCCTTGCGACCGACCTTGAGGCCTTGCGCGTAGGCGGCCGCCATCACGCCGAAGGCGAGACGGTCGTTGTTGCACAGAATGGTCTTGCCCGACAGGCCGCCATTGCCGAGCATTTTTTCCATTTGCTCGTAGCCGATCCGTTCGAAATCCCATGTGTAGTCGTCGGTGTTGCCGATGACGACAGGCTCATGCCCGAGCCGCTTCATAGAAGCGATATAGCTTTTCAGTCGTTCTGGCGAGTTGTGGTTGACGTGCGGGATATCGAAATAGACCGGGGCGTCGCCGGACCGGCACAGATACTCGACGATGGTCGAGACGCTCTGGGCATTGTTGTTGCCGACGAACGGCGTTCCGCCTTCGAGATAGGTGTCGAAATAGACCACCGGTATGGCCTGCGTCAGCTTCTCCAGCGTGCGGTGGTCCGAGCGCAGGCCGAGCGGCGCGATGAGTGCACCGGAGACCTTCAACGACAGGATGGTTCGCGTTGCCTCCACTTCGAGCTCGCGCGAGCCGTGCGAGGAGATCACGATCGGCCAGTAGCCTTCGTCGCGCAGCCTTAGTTCGATGCGGCTGACCATCTCCGAATAAAAGGGGTCGGCCACTGTCGGCACCATGATGCCGATGCTGCGGGTCCGCTTGCGGTTCAGGTTGCGTGCAAACAGATTGGGCTGGTAGTCGGACGAGCGCAGCGCCTCTTCGATACGCTGCCGTGTCGCTGGCTTGACGCTGGTCGGATCGTCGAAATATTTCGACAGCGTCGGCCTGGAGACGCCGCAAGAGCGGGCAAAATCATCCATCGTCTTGTGCGTCGTCGGCATTCAAACGCCTCGCGTTCTGGACATCCAATCACGGGGTTGCCCTAAGCGCTGCCCCAGGGCACCCGCATACGGTGCGCTGCCGTGCAACGGCAACGCAAAAGTTTACAGAGGGCTTCAGCAGTTTCAACGCGTATCGCTGAATTTGTTTCACGCGTAAATTTATTAGTTAACGCGAAAAGTACAAGCCTAATTGACTCCGGATATCGGTTGCCGCCAGGCAGAATTGCACGCGGCCGAGAGGGCCGTCCGAGTCGGGGCCTAGGGACTCGGTTGCCAATGGGACGAGCTGCCAATTCTGAGCACCACAATCCGGAAGGCACCTAGACATAGCGCACTTCGACTCCCAGCTTGTCCAATCGACTGCGAATCCCAAAGGGCATAGCGGTGTCGGTGATGATCAGATCGACACGTGACAACGAAAATGCCTTAGATGAGGCGCCAATATCCCATTTGCTTGAATCCGCCACAAGGATCACGCGCCTGGCCATACGAACCAGATTGCGTTTTGTGCGCGCAATGTCTTCTGAGACATCGACGACATCGAATGACTGATCGATCGCATGCGCGCTGAGGAACGCTTGGTGGGCCACAAGGCCGCCCACAGCCCTATCAAAATCCGACACGATCGTGCTGACCGTCGAGGGATAGACCCGACCGCCTATCATATGCACGTCCAGCCCAGGGCGATACATCAGATGCTGTGCAATGTTCATCGCGGTTGTGGCTACTACCACATTGTTGACCGGGGGCATCTGCATTGCGACCTGCAGCAACGTCGAGCCGCTGTCGAACACCACGGACTGGTTGTCTATGATCTGGCGCGCCGCCATCTGCGCGATACGCCGTTTGGCATCGAAATTGCGAGACATCCGCTCTTCGAAGGCCGCCGCGGGCGAATCAGCGGGCAAGGCGATCGCACCGCCATGCGTTTTGATCAACTGCTTTTTTGCATCCAGAATTTCCAGGTCGGACCTGATGGTCACCTCGGAGACGCCGAAGTTTTCCGCCAGTTGGCTGGTACGCGCCTGGCCGGTCCGCTGAAGCGCGAGCATGATCTGATGTCGCCGTTGTTCCGCAAGCATGTGTAACCCCGAATTGCTGTTTGGATAACTGCACGCCAACCTTTCGAAAATCGAATAGGAAACCGGCCTGCGTTTGAGAATTCGAGGGATACCGCCTCACCGCAGCGAACGCTAGCCGTTGCAGTTGCAACCTATATCGAAACGAAAGAAATCGAAATATTGAATATTGTTTTGCTTTCGAGTTAGGGTCCTCAACGTCAGATCAACAATTGCGAAGGGACTGCACTGATATGGGCCTTGGAACTAAAATTCGCTTGTCGCGGCTGTTCTCGCATCGATCTGGGAACCTGTTCGGTGGTGCCGTCGACCATTTCGTAGGGTACGGCAACGTCCGCGAGGGAGGCCTTGCGGATCTGCCCGGCGCGCTCAAGCGGGTGATGGCCGGAGAGCCAGATTACATCAGCATTCAGCCTGGTGCGGCGCGTCATTTGTGGCCGGCTTACGCCGGCAAGGCAGCGCTGGTCATTCAGGCGGGATGCTTTACGCCCGACGATCGGATCAGTCAGTTGATCGCGACGCCCGAAGATGCAGTGCGCTATGGTGCCGATGCGCTGGCGGTCGCCATTCCGGTGCGGGGCGATACCGAGGGTCACTACATTCGTTGGCTTACCGATACGGTCAACGCGGCTGCTCGTTTCGAAATGCCGGTCGTTGCACATGTTTATCCCCGCGACTATTCAAACGGCTGCAAGATCGTCTTCACCCCCGACGAAATCGCCTACGCAGTGCGGATTGGTTTTGAGACCGGTGTTGACGTGATCAAGGTCGGATACACCGGGGACTTCGACTCATTCAAGGAAACCGTGGCAACTTGCCCGGTTCCCATCGTTATCGCCGGCGGTCCGAAGACCGAGGATCTTCTGGGCGCTCTCACCCAGACGTCTGAAGCCCTGCGCGCCGGTGCGAAGGGTGCCGTCGTGGGGCGCAATCTGTGGGGGCACGGTGACACCACGATGGCAGCGCGTGCATTCAAGTGCGTCATTCACGATGGGATGGCACCGCAAGACGCTTTGGCGGCTGCGGGCACGTGAGCTGTGACCGGCAATCTGCAGGTTTTGGGCTTCGGAGCCTTGGCGATTGACGACATCATCTATGTCGACAGCCCGCTGGGTGCTGGCAAAGGGAAGGTGACAAATCGCACGAAGGACCACGGCGGCAATGTGGCGACGGCACTCGTTGCTGTCGCCAAGCTGGGGGGGCGTGCCGGTTTCATCGGCTGGCTGAGTGATCAGCCACTTACGGATGTCGGCGCCCACGAGCTTGAACGACACGGCGTCGACATATCTTTCGCGCCACGTCGTGCCGATGCCAAGCCGATCCGGTCGGTTATTACGGTCGCGCCCGATGGTGACAGGTTCATCGCCTATGATGATGATGTGCCGCACGGGACCTCCGATGCGCTGGCCGATAGCGTCCTTGCGCAAGCCCAGGTGCTGCTGATCGACGGTTACGCCACGCACGCTGACATGATTGTTGCTCGTGCCCGTAAGCTGGGTCTGGCGGTGGTGGCCGATATTGAGTGGACTGTCGGACCTGCGACCGAACGATTGATCCGCCTGTCAAATCACCTGGTATTGCCTCTGAAATTTGCCCAAACCTATACTGGCGAGGCCAAGGCGACAGCGATCCTGCGCAAGCTGTGGTCAGATGACCGCTCCGCGGTCGTGTTAACCGAAGGCGATCGAGGAGCCTATATCCGGCAAAAGGACGATGTCGTTTTGTGGCACGTTCCGGCCTACAAGGTCAGGGCAGTGGACACGACCGGCGCGGGGGATTGTTTTCATGGCGCCTATGCCTTCGCCCTTACGCAGGGAAAGCAGCCTGTCGCCTGCGCTGTTTATGCAACTGCCGCGGCCGCGATCTCAGTGACGGGCCGGGGTGGCCGCATGGCTCTGCCGGATCACAACGCCTGTGTCGCGTGGATGGCGAAAGAAAATGCACCTGTGCCCATACCGATTACGTCGCCAGACTGAGAATTCATCACTCGGATATTGCCGCTGCTGGTGGGACGTCCGAGGCGCGCGGTTAACCGCGCAGATAGCAATGCCGGTTCGATCTGCAGTCGCGCCGCGCGGAGGCTATTCGATGTTTAGGTAGCGCTGACAATAGGGAGGATGTGACGTGGCTGTTGTTGTGTTGGACAAAATTTGCAAGACCTACGGGACGAAATTCCAAGCCATCAAGGATCTTAGCCTGACGATAAACGACGGCGAGTTCCTCATTCTCGTTGGCCCTTCGGGATGCGGAAAATCGACAGCCTTGCGCATGATCGCGGGGCTGGAGGAGATCAGCAGCGGAACCCTGACCATTGGTGGAGAGAATGTTGAGGACCTAGCGCCGAAGGACCGGGATATTGCGATGGTCTTTCAGAACTATGCCCTTTATCCGCATATGACAGTGTTCGACAACATAGGCTTTTCGATGAAGCTTGCGGGGAAGAGCAAGGCCGAGCGGACGAAGCGCGTCCATGAAATAGCAAAGACCCTGCAGCTGCACACGCTGCTCGACAGTAAGCCGGCCGCGCTGTCTGGCGGACAACGCCAGAGGGTCGCCATGGGGCGCGCGATGGTGCGCGAACCGGCAGCCTTTCTCATGGATGAACCCTTGTCAAACCTCGATGCCAAGCTGCGCGTGCAAATGCGCGCGGAAATTGTCAGCCTGCAAAGACAGCTGGGGGTGACCACGATTTATGTAACACACGATCAGACCGAAGCCTTGACCATGGGCGACCGGGTTGCGGTCTTGAAAGGCGGTGTCCTTCAGCAGGTCGACACGCCAAAGACGCTGTATAATCGACCAGTCAATGCCTTCGTCGCGGGTTTCATCGGCTCGCCGTCGATGAACCTGTTCGAAGGCCGTTTGCACAATGGCAGGATCAACCTGCCGACCTTTTCGATACCGGTGCCGACGAGTGCGTTTGAGCGCTCTCCTGGTCTGAGCGCCTTCGAAGGCAAGACGCTCATTTTCGGCATACGCCCCGAGGATCTTTACGACAGCAGTCTGGAATCGGGATCGCGACATGCCACTCTACCGGCCATCGTGAAGACGACAGAGGAATTGGGATCCGAGCTTATCGTTCATTTGAAGGTCGACGCGGTTCGAATCGATTCTGGCGACCCAGATGCTGTTGAAGATCTAAGCGGCGCAGCAAATGTCGTAGCGAGGTTTGAAGCCGTCAGCGCGGTCCGGCCGGGCGCGTTGATTGATCTGGCGATCGATGCGGCCAAGTTGCACTTCTTCGATCCCCAGACGCACCTCACAATCTAGCGTGGTCCGCGATGGTTGACCCGGCTAAAGGGACGGAGGCGCAAATGTCGCTTCCGTCTTCTGGTCCATTTGCGTAGGTGACGGTAGACGCTGGCTTCGCTCTCCTGGGCAATCCGACCAGTTCTCGCTCGCCCATCACAGCTCGGGCCGTCTTCGTTGGCAATTGGTGAGACTTTGCTCGACATCGGTTCAGCGCGCGACAGCCGATTTTTCCACCGGAGGTGGAGATCGTCTTGTGCCCGGCGGCACCCTGTCATCGACAACCAAAACGATCGCCTGAACGCCTCTGAATTGCGACGTCTACGCGAGCGCGCGACCCCACCGAATGGCGTTTTTTCTCTTCGAATATACGACTTTCATTTGTTTTCTTTTTAGGGGAGTGGCTTTCATTTGTTTACGAAAATAGAGAAAGAAAGCGGCACAAGCAATGTGCACAAGGGAAAAACTACCGCCAGAGAACTTAAGAAAACCATATACCAATCAATGGCTTACATTCAGTCATAACGTCCCGGCATCCTACCCATTTTTCACGATTGCAGTTCTTGATTGACACAAAGACCCGGAAAAGAACCTAGTTTGATCGCGATCGGGAGGATCGAGCCAAACGTCGCTCCTAGGAGGAAAACATGAACGTCAGAAGATATATTGCTGCGGCCACGTCCGCTGTGGCTGTCTGGGCACTGTCTGCTACCTGCGCCTTTGCTGAGACCAATCTCGAATTCATCCAATGGTGGGAGCCGGAAATGCCCGCCGGTGCTCTGCGTAGCATCATGGACGACTTCGAAGCCAAAAACCCTGGTATCAAGGTGACGCTCGTCAGCGGTCCCTATTCCGCCACCCATGATCAGATCGTAGTCGGCGCCGCGTCGGGGACGCTCAGCGACGTCGTCGGCCTGGACGGAGCATGGGTCAATGGCCTTGCAAAGCAGGGCGCAATCGCTTCCATGGACAGCCTGATGGCTGACGCCAAATATGATCAGAGCCAGATCGCTGACATCATCAAGGTCAACGGCCAAAGCGTCATGTTCCCGCTCGCCTCGTTCGTATACCCGGTCTTCGTCAACCTCGATCTGGCCAAGGCTGCTGGTGTCGACAAGATGCCGGCCAACCGCACAGAATTCGCCGCTGCCGCGAAGAAGATGACCAATGCGGACAAGAACGAGTACGGGTGGGTGCTGCCGCTATCGCTGCAAAACCCCGGCGGCATCCAGAACGACGTGATGTCTTGGGTCTGGGCTTCCGGAGCATCGATGCTCAAGGACGGCAAGCCCGACGTGGAAAATGAGGCCGTGGTCGGTACACTCGAATACGTCAAGTCGCTACAGGACGCCGGCGTCATATCGCCAGGCATCTTTGCCAAGAAGGAACAGGACAAGGTCGAAGAGTTCGTCAACGGCCGTGTCGGAATGATGATCGACTCGCTGGCTCATATCAATCTTATCCGCCAGCGTAACCCCAATCTCAAGTTCGGTATCTCTGCGCTTCCTGCGGTCGACGGCTATACGGGTAAGCGCGGACTGCCCTATGCCTCTTGGGGCATCGGCATTAGCAACAGCACCGAGCATAAGGCAGAAGCCTGGAAGCTTGTTGAATATCTGATGAGCCCGGAAGTGAACGGCCGCCTGGTATCGCTCGCAAATGCCTTTCCGGGCAACGTGCAAGCGAAGCCTGACTTCTCGAAATCGGACCCGCTGTTCGAGGAAGCCTTCAAGATCTTCCAAAGCGGTCACTTGGCCAATGAATTCGTGGGCTTGCCGGTGGCCGAAGACCTGATGCGCGACATGAACGTCGAAGTGCAAAAGATGTTCGACGGCCAGCAAACCGCAAAGGAGGCCGCTGCCAACACGCAAAAGCAGTGGTTGGTTGACTTCGCCAAGTAGGCGCTGCTTCAGACAATTCGGCAGCGCGATAAGATCTATCGCGCTGCCGCTGCATCGGAACCGGACCATACGGTCGATGACCCAGCGGATTGTACCTCATGAGCCTCGCCAACGAAGGTTTGATCGTCGCGCGAACGAAAATGCGCAAGCGTGGCATGCTTTCTTACAAGACGAGAAAGCGGCTCACTCCGCTGTTTTATGTGGCACCCGCCACGTTTTTGTTTTGTCTACTAATGCTGTTTCCCATGATCACGGTCCTGCGCTATTCGCTGATGGACGGCGCAATCATGAAAAAGGACGCTGCTTTCATAGGGTTGCAGAACTACGAGACGATCTTCACAGATCCAGTCTTCTGGCAGTCGGTCGGGCAGACCCTCTATTTCACAGTGATGAGCGTCATTTTCCACCTTCTAATCGGCCTGGCCTTCGCCCTGTTGCTGAACACCCAACGCGTCCATCCGATGATTAGAAGCATCCTGCGTGTTCTCTACATATTGCCCTGGCTCTTTACGGCAGTGATCATCGCAATCATCTGGCGGCTGCTTTTGGATCCCAATGGCGTGGTCAACAGCATTCTGATGACGCTCCATATCGTCAACTCCAAGGTCGAGTGGTTCTCCTCGACGAAAACCGCGATCCATGCGTTGACGTTTGCGAACATCTGGGCGGGATACCCCCTATATATGGTCAGCTTGCTCGCCGGTCTCCAGGGCATCCCCAAGGACCTTTACGAAGCCGCCGGCATCGATGGCGCCAATGAGTTCCAAAAGTTTCGGTACATTACGATCCCGCAGCTGATGCCGATCATCATCAGCATCGCCCTGCTGGATTTTATCTGGACGATGCAAGTCTTCCCCCTGGTCTGGATGACGACGGGCGGTGGACCGATCCATTCGACCGAGGTGCTGAGCACGTATACCTATAAGCTTGCGTTTTCGAGTTACGAATTTTCACAGGCTTCGGCGAGCGCGATCTTCATCTTGATCATCTCGATGGGCGCGACTTACTTCTACATCAAACACCAGAAGGCCAGGTGACCGGCAATGGCAAAGCGCTCCTTCAAAAGCACCGTTTTGCCGACCGTACTGACATATCTCGGGCTCGCGGCCGGTCTGGTCTTTGCAGGCTTTCCAATCCTGTGGATGTTTTTCACTTCGTTGAAATCGAACACCGAGATCTTTGCCCTGCCGCCGAGACTGCTGCCCGACCATTTCACGAACGTAGCCTATCTTTCGATCTTCAATGATCCGACCAAGGTGCGCTTCTTTCTCAACAGCTACCTGGTCGCGGGAGTGGTAACCCTTCTGACGTTGCTGATCGCCATTCTGACGGCCTATGGCTTCAGCCGCTATTCATTCCGGCTTAAGAATACCCTTAACGTCTTCATCATCAGCACACAGACCGTACCGCCGATCACGCTTCTGATCCCCTATTTCGGCATGGTCGTCGCCTTCGGCATTTTCAACACCTATTTCGCGCTGATTCTAACCTACATGGTATTCACCCTGCCTTACGCAATCCTTCTGATGACCGGCTATCTCAATACCCTGCCAAAGGAACTCGATGAGGCAGTGCTGGTCGATGGGGGGTCAAGTTGGACAGCGCTGTGGCGTGTGATTATCCCTCTTTCAGTCCCCGGCGTCGTCGCGACCGCGGTCTATACGTTTCTGTTGGCGTGGAACGAGTTCCTTTTTGCGCTTACTTTGACGAAGTCGACGGACATGCGGACCGTTCCGATCGGTATCGAGTTGCTTATGGGCCAACATGCGTTCGAATGGAACGAGATGATGGCGATGAGCGTGCTGGGATCACTCCCGCTTCTGATCCTGTATCTGATTGCACAACGTTACTTCCTCGCGGGCCTGGCCGCCGGGTCGGTGAAGAGCTGAGCAAACTGACTGCCAGTTCGCTGTTCGCTGCTGAACACATCAACCCATTCCGGCCCCGAAGGTCCGGTCTTTGACAGCGCCAGCGCTATGCCAAATCCTGCACGTCGAGGGTCGTGCAGGCCGAAGGCGGCGACTGATCGCGCTCGACATCTCTCCCGCGGTTTCCCAACTGTTTCGCCCCGATGGCCCGGCGCTGACGCCGCTGCCGTCGACCTGAGTGGCGCACTCGGAAGTTGAATCCGACTGCTGACCAAGCCGGCTTCTAGCCTGGCCTCGGCATCCCCTGCCTTGTCGATTCCGCCATCTGATGCCGCGATAGCTCGACACCGGTCTGCTGCAATGCAGCACATCAAAACCCGCGGCACACCATTTTAAATCTTGACGCGTGTCAAATTGTTATAAAACATCCGGAAACGCTGACAAGGCATCGATCAGCGCGGCTGGAAGTGACGAAAGCCGGCGTCGGCGGTCCTGTGACGCGGACATACGGGCCGCTCTATGGCGATGCCTTCTCCAATGAGCTCGAAACCTTCCATCGCCACATCATGCACGGCACCAAACCTCTGACCGATCTCGCGGACTCTCGTCGCGACTTGGCGCTGATGGCGGAGATCATTGATCGCATGAAACAGACTACGGGGATTATGCGCTGATGCTGCCCTTTCATTGAGGGTAGATAGTACGAGGAGATTGCATTGGCTCCCGGCTGGCGGGTCTAGGCTTTTCCGGCTCGCGGTCTATCCGCCAACCATCAGCTTGACGACTTCGTCATGGTTGGTTTCCGATATCTTGCGCTCGCCGGCCTGGACGCCGCGCCGCAGTACGACGATGCGGTCGGAAACGGCGAAGATATCCTGCAGATTGTGCGAGATGAAGATCACGCCTCGCCCTTGCGCCTTGAGTTGGTGGATGAGCGAAATGACCTTGCGCTGCTCCGGTACGCCGAGGGCCGCGGTCGGTTCGTCCATGATCAGGATCTGCGCGTCCCAATAGACGGCCCGGCCGATGGCAACAGCCTGCCGTTGACCGCCGGAGAAATTGCTGACCGGGGCATCGAGCCGGCTCACATGGAAATCCAACCGCCCCATGGTCTTCTTGGCGGCGACGGCCATGGCCTTGCGATCGAGCACCGGCAAGAAGCCGAAGGCCTTGCGCATGGGTTCACGGCCGAGAAAGATATTGGCGCCGATGGACAAATTGTCGGCGAGAGCGAGATCCTGATAGATAGTTTCGATGCCTTTTTCGCGCGCCTCATGCGGCGTCGCAAATGTCACCGGCTGACCCCTCAGCAGAATTTCACCGCCCGTCGGCTGAAAGACGCCCGATATCGCCTTGATCAGCGTCGTCTTGCCGGCGCCGTTGTCGCCCGCCAGGGCCACCACTTCGCCCGGCCGCACGACCATGGAGAAATCGTTGAGCGCCCGGACGGCGCCGAAGTGCTTGGAAAGGTTCCGGACTTCCAGGAGGGGAGTGGTCTGGCCTGGGCTATTCATCCTGACGGGCTCCACTGAACCGGCGCTGCGCCTGGTCGATGAGAACGGAAATGATGATGACGACGCCGACAGCGATGAACTGCCAGAAGGGCTCGACATTGACGAAAACCAGCCCGTACTGAATGACCGCGATCACCAGCGCACCGGCGACCGTCCCGAAGATCGTGCCCGATCCACCGAACAGGCTGGCGCCGCCGATCACGACGGCTGCGACGCTGTCGAGCAGCAACGGCTCGCCGGCCTGGGCCGCGCCAGCGGTGAAGCGCGCTGCATAGAGGGCACCACCGAGGCCTGCGCACATCGCCGAAAGCACATAGAGGCGCAGGATATGGCCTCTGATGTCGATGCCGGCACGACGAGCCGCCTGCACATTGGCGCCGATGGCGTAGTTGTGCTGGCCGAACCGGGTCTGGCTCAAGATGTAGTGCATCGCGACGACGAAAACGGCTGCAATGACGACGAGATAAGGCACACCGTAGAACCTGCCGTTGCCGAGCAGCGCGAACCAGGAATTCTGGACCGGCACCGTCGTGCCGCCGGCGAGCAGGAAAGCAGCGCCGCGCGCCACGCCAAACATGCCAAGCGTGCCGATGAAGGGCGGAATTCTGAGGCGCGAGATTAGCAAGCCGTTGATCATGCCAGGGACTCCCGCGACGATCACGGCCGCCAGAATGCCGACCATCATGGCCAGAGGCACCGGCATGGCGGCGCCAGCCAGATTCGTGGCATGGGCCGCGACAACAGCAGCAAGGCCCATGATGAAGCCCAGCGAGAGGTCGATGCCTCCCGAAATGATGACGAATGTCTGTCCGGTCGCAAGCAGCAACGGCGCCACGGCAAATATCGCAATCGATTGCACGTTGAACGGGTTGAGCACGAAGGTCGCGCCGAAGGAGGCCCTCGACCAAACCTCGAAACAGATGATCAGGCCGGCGAGAAACAGCCAGGCGCGCCCTTCGGCGATGCGTCCGAGCCAGGTCCTGGCCGGATCACCATGGTCGGCCTGAGGGGCGACATGGGTTTCGCTCTGCTCGGTTGGTGATGTTGAAGTCATGGATACATCCGATCCGCAGCGCGGTCTCCGTCAACAGGTCCCAGAGACCCGGCGCAGGTCTCCTCCCGGCAAGCCGGAAGGAGACCAAGCTGGTTGGCATCATTCGGAATAGAGGTATCTCATTCGGAATAGAGGTACTTCGAGATATTCGGGTCCGCGATGTTTGACTTGTCCATGATCGTAAAGCCGGTGCCGATCGCAACCGGGATCGACTGGCCGGTCAGGTGGGCATAGGCCGAAACGACACCAAAATAGCCGATCTCGGCCGGATGTTGGGCAATCGCAACGTCCACCAAGCCGGTGTTGATGTTGTCGACGATGCTCACCGGTGCGTCGAACGCGACGACCTTGATGGTGCCGCTTTGCCCTGCCTGCTTTACGCCGTTCGCCGCGCCGATCGCCGAGAACAGATTTGCACCGAACACACCAACGAGATCGGAGTTGCGCGCGAACGTCGCTTGGAGCTGCGAGGCAGCCTTGTTGGCGTCGTCGTCATTGAACTGCGTCTCGAGCACGGTGATGTCCGGATGCTTCCCCATTTCCTTCTTGAAGCCCTCTTCACGCTGATCGGTGGTCGAAATGCCGGGCTTGACGTTCGAAACATAGACCTTGCCCTTGCCGCCAATGGCCTTGACCAATGCCCGCGCGGCGATCTCGCCGCCCAGAATGTTGTCGGAAGCAATATAGGACAGCGGGAAATCCGCCTCACCGGCACCGGTCTGGTAGACGCCGCTGCCGATGAAAGTGTCGACGGTGATCACCGGGATGCCGGCATCATTGGCCTTGCGGAGCGGCTCGACCAATTGAACCTTGTCGGTTGGCGCGATCAGGATCGCGTCTGGCTTCTTAGCGATGACCGCGTCAAGCACGGGAACTTGCGTTACCGGATTGAAATCCGAAGCGCCCTGGAACACCAGGGTCACGCCAAGGGCATCGGCCGCCGCCTGGGCGCCTTTGCGCATGGTGATGTAGAAGCCGTCGGTGGTAAGGCCCGGAACGAGAGCAACGGTGAACTTCTTGTCCTGCGCCAAAGCGGGCGTGATCAGCGCCGTTGCGCAGATGGCGAGAGCCGCCAGGGCGGCAACGATCTTCTTCATAACATCCTCCTCATAATGTTGGCAGATTTGCCGTTGCGATTGATATCGGGAATGGCCGTCAATCTGTCAGGCTACAAATCGTAATGCGCTGACGGCCGGGAAACGGGTTTCGCCTGCTTGCTGTTACGGGCAGGTCCTCCCAAGGCGCCCCAGTCATTAGATCAGCCAGTCGAAACCGACCAGCCCTGATGCCCGCAGTCCCATTTCCTCACATCCGCAAGGTCCAGAGAACCGCGCCGCTCGGCGCGCATGCGCGCCTAGCTGTAAGGTTGTAACACTTTGCTGAAAGAAGTTGCAACCGGGTACTTCCCTGGCCGGAACGCTTTTCAAACCGGACAACATCTGTCTGCTCCGCAGGGCCCGCACGGCAGACTATTGCCCCCAAGTCCCTGACGAGACAACAGGCGATTTCGCAGCGCCAGGGTCACGGACCGCGTGGCGTCGATCGGTTCAGGATCGATCAGGCGCGCCGGATGTCGCGCATCCGCCTTCTATCGAGGCACGAGAGCCACGAGGATGGCTTGCGCCGTTTTCGTGTCCGTTATCAGGGCATTGATGAGTCTCGCGCGGACGGCACCGATGATGGCCGTCGCCTTCTCCTGCGAGGCGGCAACGCCGATGACCAAGGGGACGGCTCGAAGCTGGGCCGGCGACATTGCGATCATCCGGCCCTCCCCTTCCCACGGGATAAGGGTGCCTTCGGCGTCGAAGTAATGGCGGATGACGTCTCCAGCCGCATGAAACAGGGCCTGTTCGCTCAATGTGGCCGCGCTCGCCTCGGGCGGGTTGATGGCATGGGGCAGGCCGATGCCGACGATCGCAACGTCGGTCCGGTCCCAAAGCGCGACGCTGTCGCGGATGGCCGCATCGCCAAGGAAGACCTCACGCAATTCGGTGGACGGCAGATAGGGCGCATGAATGAAATGCGGTGTCCCGCCGAACTCTTCGGCGGCCAGCCGTACAAACTCGTTGATCTGGAAATGCGCCGCCTGCTGCTGCATGCCGCCGGTGGCAGCGACGGTAAGGACCCCGGGAATGCGCGGTAGGCCTGCCCGGATCACCTCGCGGATGGCTCGCCCCCAGCCAACGGCAACCACCGAGCCGGCCGTCAGTTCCGCTTGCTTGAGCAAGGCGCCGAGCGGTGCGGCGAGCGCCGTCAGCGCCCCGGCTGCTGGCGTTTCGACGACCGCGGCGTCGCGCAGCCCCAACCCGTCAATCAACTGCCTGGTGATGTCCTCGGGCGTCACAAGGTCGAGAACCTCGATCCGCACGATGCCCTCTGCCCTCGCCCGCTGCAGCAGACGCGATATGGTGGCGGTGGAGACACCGAGCCGGCGCGCGATATCGACCTGCGGCATCTCCGCCTCGTAGTGCATTTTGGCGACCGTATGCAGCATCGTCCGCGATGCGGCCGCGTCTTGTACGGGAGGGACAGACAGCTTGCAATTCCTTTCAGCAATGTGTTACAGACCCATCAACCGATGGGAGTTATCGCGCAATTCCGGCAGACTCGCAACTCGGGTTCGTTTCCACCGAACGTTGCGGCCAAGCCAGATTTCCCGGTTCGATAGCGCATCAAAGCGGCAAACCTTCCTGCCGGCAGGCAGGCAAAAACTGAACATTTCTTGTTCCACGGATCTGCGCCCTGGTGAATGGGCGCCAACATCGGACAAAAGACCATGACAAAGATGACGACGGCGGAGTTGCGGGGCTATCAGCAGATATGCGGCAAGGACGGGGCCATGATGGCCATCGCCTGTGACCAGCGCGGCGGCATGCGGACCTTGTTGGCGTCGGACCCTGCCGAACAGGCCAAGATCACCAACGACATGCTCGGCGACACCAAGGCGGACATCACGCGATACCTCGCCAGCCAGGCATCCTGCGTGCTGCTCGACCCGCTCTGCGCGGTGCCGCGGGTTGTCGATGAAGGGGTGCTGAACCGAGATACGGCTCTGCTCATCGGCCTCGACGCCTCGGGCTTCGACGTCTCGCCCGCCGGCTACCGCCTGTCGCGCCTCGTCCCCGACATCGACGCACGCCGCGTCCGCGAACTCGGTGGCACCGGCGGCAAGATCATGGTCTATCTCAGGGCCGACAGACCGGAGGCGAACGAGCATAACGTCGCCATTCTGCGCCAGTGCATCGCCGACTTCGGGGAAGAGGACCTGCTGCTCGTCGTCGAATTCCTGACCTACCAACTCGAAGGCGAAAGCCTTGAAGATTATGCGGCCAAGATCCCCTGGCTTGTCGAAGAGGGCACACGGATATCGCTGGAATGTGGGGCAAAGGTCCTCAAGCTTCCTTATCCCGGAACGCCGGAAGCCTGCGCCAGGATCACCAGCATGGCTGGCGAGGTGCCGTGGGCGGTCCTCTCCGCCGGCGTCAACCACACGACCTTCCTGGGCCAGGTCGAGATCGCGATGAAGAACGGCGCGTCAGGCGTGATCGCCGGCCGGTCGCTGTGGAAGGACTGCATCTCGCTGGACCGCGATATTCAGCGTGAAAGGCTTAAGACCATCGCAGTGTCGAGATTGCACGAGCTTCAGGCAGTGATCGGAAACTACCGGCAGAAAGCCGCTTAGCCATTCGCCGTTCACACCGGGCACACACGGGACGTCATGCCTCATAGTTCGATGGCCATCGGGATCGATATCGGCGGCACCAATCTGCGCGCCGCCCGCATTTCCGGCACAGGCGAAATCCTTGACCGCATGTCGGAAAAGAGCGCGCTGGACCCGGCGCTCATGCTCTCCCGGATCGCCGAGATGGCGCGCCGGCTCGATTCTCCAGAGGTTGCCGCCATCGGCATCGGCGTCCCGGGACGCGTCGATGCGCGGCGTCGCGCCGTCTTGTCCGGAGGCTATGTCAACCTCGCCTCGGTCTCCCCGGCACAACGGTTGGAAAGCCTGGCGGGCAAGCCCGTCGTGATCGACAACGATTGCAACATGGCACTGGTCGCCGAGATGGCTCGAGGCGCCGCCATGGGTCACGAAAACATCGTGATGTTCACCATCGGCACCGGCATTGGCGGCGCCGTCGTACAGGACCGGCGGATCGTGCGCGGCAAGGGGACGGCGGGGCAGCTCGGCCATATCGCCGTCGATATCAACGGCGAAGCCTGCGTCTGCGGCCGGCGCGGCTGCGTTGAAACCACCAGCTCCGGTACAGCACTTGGCCGTCACATCTCACGCGCAGGCCTCGGTCCGGATATCTCGGTCGATCAGCTTTTCGCCCGGGATGCGAGCGGCGACACGCCAGTGCGCGGGATACTGGAAGCCTGGGCCAGACCGTTGCGTGCGGCAATCGATACAGCGGTGGCGATGTTCGCCCCCGATCTGGTGCTGCTCGGCGGCGGACTTGGCCAGGCGGCCCATCAGGCGCTTGCCAAGGCTCCGGCCTTGGCTCCCTGGTACCAATGCCCTGTTGAACCGGCGCAACTCGGCGACGACGCCGGCGTCATCGGCGCCGGTCTGCAAGCGCTGGCAGGGGAGGCGGCGGTTACGGCCTCGCCGGTGACCTCGCCATCCGCTGGACTCAACCCGGGCCGGCGTGCCGTGCCCGGCCAGCGCGCCGTGCTCGTCAACGGCATCCCCGCCAGCGGCAAAAGCACGGTCTCGCGCGGTGTCGCCGACCGCCTAGGGTGGCCATTGCTTACGCTCGATACCATTAAGAACCCGTTCCTCGAAGTGCTCGGCGGCGGCGATCGTGAATTCAACCGCTCGCTCGGTCGCGCCAGTTATGAAGCCATCTGGTCGGTCGTCGGCGAAGCTCCCGCGGGCACAACAGTTGTCGTCGATGCCTGGTTCGGCTTCCAGCCGCGCCAGGTGCTCGAGGATCACCTGCGAAGGGCTGGTGTCGAGCGGACCGCGGAAATCTGGTGTCATGCACCCGGCGAGGTTCTTGCCGAACGCTATCGCGCACGGCTCGACCAGCGTCCCGCTGGCCACCCCGGGGCGGCCTATGTCCCCGAGCTGATCGAGCTGGCCAAGCGCGCCGAGCCGCTGCGGCGTGGACCGCTCTTTGATGTCGATACGACGAAACCAATCGCTTTCGATGCCATCACGCAATGGCTGCGGGCGACGATTGACACATAGGCAGGCGAAGCTTGCGCGCCTGAAATGATGATCCGCGCGCGACTTGTCCGCGGCGTGATTCACTCGTGCTCTTGATTTTGATGCTGGGAGCGGAAGCTCGCGCTGGATCGAGGTGACATGGATGACCACGCCCGAACCTTGCTCCATCATCGGCAACAGGGCAGATCAAGCAGGGTTCATCGGCTTCGCGCGAGGATGATTTGGAACGACGGGAAGACCAAAGACGTTCGTGCATATTGCATCCGCCAGCCACAGGTCTAACGCTTGCTATTCTCAGTAGTTCGAGGCGTACCATGTTTCGCAACTCGGGCATCATTTCTCTGCCTCGCCCGCTTGAGCGTCGTGTGGACACTCTTGCCCAGTCGTTCATGCGCCAGCGGCTCGGATCTCAGATGGACTTCTCGACTCCGGAAGGCGAGCCGGCGCTGTTACCACCCAACTCGGTGTCCTGGCGCATTTTTAAGAACCCTGTTGCGGTGTTCATCGGCGGGGTAACGGCGGTGCTGCTCGAATTGGCAGAGCCGCGGGTTCGCGACGCCATTTGGCAGCACAGCAGCTTCCGCTCTCTCGCGCTCCGACGGTTACAGCGTACGGGCCTCGCTGCCTTGGTCACGGTCTACGGCCCCCGATCCAAGGCTAAGGCCATGATTGAAGATGTGGTCAGGATGCATGGGCGCGTTTCAGGTCGAACCAGCGAAGGCGAGCCATACCACGCCACCGACCCGGAGCTGCTGGACTGGGTGCAAGCGACGGCCGGGTTTGGTTTCATGGAGGCCTATCACATCTATGTGCATCGTCTGCATTTTTTCGAACGGGACGCGATGTTTGCTGAGGCTCGCCCCGTCGCACTTCTCTATGGGGCCGTCGGCGCGCCCACGTCTCAGGCCGAGCTTTACGCGCTGTTCGACGTGATGAGGCAAAGACTCGTCGCGTCGCCGATCGTCTCGGAGTTCCTGCAGATCATGGAAGAAGTTCCCGCCTTGCCGGGAGTTGCTCGACCCCTTCAGCGGCCGCTTCTGAAGGCGGCCGTCGAGATCCTACGCCAATGGGTCCGCAAGCGGTTGGAACTCGGCGACCGCTGGACCTTGAAGCCGTGGGAGCGTGCTGTTGTGAAGACGACGGCTGCAATTTGCGACAGCACCGCGCTTCATTCATCACCAGCCGTCCAGTCGTGCCGCCGCCTCGGCCTTTCCGAGAGCTATCTCTATCGCCGAACGGCATCCGAAAACTTACACAGAACCGGACAGTGTTCCTTGACCTAAATGTCAGGCCCGCGTCGTGCAGACGTTCAGCTTCTAGTTAACGCGTCTTGAAGGCACGAACTCGATAGCCCACTGGACGGTGGGGCGTGACGGAGGCCCGCCAAGCAGATGCGAACAAACTACCGGACGGCTGCCGGCAACAGTGAAGCCGTCGTACCGTCAAAACCGGCATGGGCCGGCTCGTGGCCGGAGCCGCCGCCCGAGATGACCGTGTAGCCCTTCTCGGTGACTGTCAAAGTCACGATCCTGATCCGCGGGTCAAAGAGCGCCTCCAGCAGCTGAGCGGGGCCCTCCGGTGCGACAAGAATATGGCCGATAGAACCGACTATCCGAAGGCTCGTCTGTTCATCTTGACGACTGACAACTGTGTACAAACCATCTTGGGGAGCAAGCGCGTCCCGCGTGTCCGAACTCCGGGGGAGGCTGCAATGATGCCCCAATCGAGTTGTCCCGCGGCCAAGCAATCACCGTATAGATTGCCTGATGGCCCTGTGGAAGTTGCCGATACCGAGATGCACGATTCCGGGCGTCACACTCCGTCGATCGTACCGATGAATTTGGACACCGGCCGATGCGAGCGCCAAATTGGCGTAAGAACGACGATTTTCCATTGTATGCAGCTCAATCGAAATGGAGACCACCGTTCATGTCGATAACCTCACCCGTGATGAACCCGGCTAGAGGTGACGCGAGGAATGAAACGGTGTGGGCGACTTCTTGAGGTTCGCAAAATCGCCCGACCGGGATTTGAGCAAGCTGGGCCGCGCGCTGTTCGTCGTTGAGCTGTTCGGAAACCATCGGCGACATTACGTAGGCGGGGGCAATTGCATTCGAGGTTACGCCCTGGCCAGCGGTCTCGCGGGCAATCGAAAAGGTCAGCCCTATCATCGCGCTTTTCGAAACTGAATACGCCGTCCCTGCGGTCAAGCCTCCGCTTTTGGCGGCATAGGAGGAGATATTGACCACCCGACCCCACCGTTTCGACCGCATCCCTGGAAGAAATATCTGGGCGAGAAGGAATGCGGCTTCTACGTTGACTATGTTGACCCTTCGCCATTCCTCGATCGAGGTATCTGCCATTTTGTGGTTCGACAGAATGCCAGCATTGTTGACCAAAATGTCGACCGAACCGAAGTGCTGAAGAACCTTCTCCGCCGCCGCGCGCGTTGAACTCTCAACTGCCAGATCAACACCGACGGCAACGGCGCCATGCCCTATCCGCGACGCCAGCGCCTCTGCGGCCTTGGGGAGCAGATCCAGGACTGCTACTTGAGCGCCGGCGCGCGCCAGTTCCACTGCGATTGCGGAGCCGATAGCGCCTGCGCCTCCAGTTACGACAGCGGTTTTTCCTTCTAGCGATTGCAAGCGGGAATTCTCCATTGCTTGGTCAGACGGCGGCATGGCGTGTGTCCGACGCATGCGCGTCGAAAAGGACAAAGATTTTATCGAGATGGGCGACCAATGCGGCTTCCGCACCGGGTCCGTCATTGGCATCCAGCGCATCCAGAATTGCCAAATGCTCCTGCAGCACAACCGCAAATCGTGCGGCATTGCCGGAGAAACGAATAAAGCGAGTCAGCTTGGCTTTAGCAGCGTGGATGGTCGTCCAAACTCCCGGTCGCTGCGCGAAAGACGCAAACAATTGGTGAAAATTCTCGTCATTGTCGTGAAATCCGTCAATATCGCCCTCAGCGATACTCCGTTCTTGAGCCGCCACCAGTGAACGCATTTCAGCGCTCATCGCTGGCGTCCAACGCGGCGCAACTTCGCGAAGAAGGCAAGTTTCCAGAGAACGGCGGACAAAATGGCTGTCTTGGATGCTGACGATATCAATTTGCGAAACAAAACTGCCGAGCTGCGGAAAGACACTTACAAGTCCGTCTTCGGCCAATCTTTGGATCGCTGCCCTCACAGGTGTGCGAGACACATTGAACTGGCGACACACCGCGTTTTCACTAATCGATTCGCCCGGCAAGAGCTTCGCACGCACGATTGCCTCGCGCAGGACGGAGTAAATTTGCTCACTCGCCGAACTGCGCCGGTTCAAAAACACGTCTAGTTCAGCCAATCCGGAAGACATGGCTTTCGCTCCATTCTGGTCGAAACGCGATATCGCGTTCCGCTCGCCTTCTTGCACAATGTCCTCCGAAAAATGCCATCAACAAAAAAGCAGTTGCACCTTGTATACAAGTGTACTAGAACTTCTGCGGTGAATGCAAGGCATTTGCGCTGGCGGTCTCGACAATTTTAAGCGGGAAGGCGGCGCTCTCAACGGGAGGAGTTTTGATGTCGAACTATTTGCGTCGCGTGCTCGCGATTGGACTGCTATCCGCAATAGGCGTGGGGTCCGCCTTCGCCGCCGGAGATTCAAAAATTGCGCTGGTTCCCGGAGGTCCACACCCCTACTTCGCGGCGTGGGAGCAAGCTGGTAAGGATGCTGCCAAGGATTTTCACCTGGCCGCAGCAGACTACAAGGTGCCGCAAAAGTGGGAACTCAGCCAGCAGAACCAGCTGCTCGAGAGCCTTTTGACCCAGGGTTACAACGGCTTTCTGATTTTCCCGGGTGACCCCGTCGGATCGGTCAGTACCGTCGACGAGCTCGTGTCCAATGGCGCGCCTGTCATCGGCGGCGCAGGGTGCTTCAAGGATCCTTCTTCAGCAACCTTCTGCCTCGGCACCGACACTGGCAATTCAGCATACATCGGAACCAAGGAGCTTTTGAAAACACTGACGGGCACCAAGAAGCGCATTGCTCATTTCACCGGCTTCCTTGTTGATCCGAATACCCAGCTTCGCATCGACGCCGTCAAAAAAGCGGCGGAGGAAGAAGGCGCAACGGTCGTCCAGGTCATCGCTGACATTGATGCGCCCGAGCCAGCAGAGGAAAAGATCAATGCCTACCTGGCAGCTCACGCCAACGACGTCGATGGCATCATCACGACCGCTTGGGTCCCTGCGGTTGTAGCCTCGAACGCAGTCCGAAAGATCGGCGACAAGCGGATCAAGATGGTAGCCATTGATCACGATCAAGTTGTGTTGAAGGCGATCAAGGATGGCTTTGTGAATGGCACAATGCTGCAGAACCCGTATGGCCAAGGCTATATCGGCACTTTCGTTCTCGACAAGCTTCGTTCGGGTTGCGCGGTCAAGACCGATGCGCCTTTCAAGAAGAATGCCCTCACTGACAAGTTCATCGACTCGGGAACCGTCTATGTCGCGGCCGACAAAATCGACACTTATGTTGACGCTATGCGCGACACGACCAAGAAGCTCTTTGAAACCTTCCAGGCGACTTATCTGACCTGCAAGTAACCAGATTTCCACCAATGCCGCCGGGCTGCGTTCAAGCAGACCCGGCGGTCGTCCAATCAAATTGCACGGTGTCTGTCGTGACCCAGAGCTACCCTGATAACATGGCGGCCTAGCCATTGAAGGTGCGAAACCATGTCTTATTCAGATGTGCCGGCGAAGGGTCCCGGTGGCGATATCGTCGGCAAGCCGCGCAGGAATGCCACCGAGACGCGATTCTATCTGACCAATGAGTTTGGGCTCATTGCCCTCATTGTGGTCTTTGCGCTGGGCTTCAAATTCACAACAGAGGGTTTCTTTTCGGCCTTCAATTTGTTCACCCTCGGTCGTATCGCAGCCGTCAACATCATGATCGGCTTGGCCATGATGGTCGTCGTTATAACTGGGGGGTTGAACCTTGCTGTAGGGGCGATCGGCGTTTGTGCCGCAATGACTTGCGGCTATCTCATTGAGGTCGTCGGGCTTCCGTGGCCACTCGCAATTCTCTCAGCCGTGGCCCTTGGCGCCTTGCTGGGCTTTATCAACGGATGGACTTCCGTTCGCACAGGATTGCACAGCTTCATCATCACGCTCGCGACAATGAGCATTTTCTTCGGCGTAATGATCTTCCTGACGCGTGCAGAATCCTATCGCGCTCTGCCACCCGTCTTTGCAGCGTTCGGACGCATCAAGCTGTTGGGTTTTTTCTCTCCGCTCCTCCTGGTTAGCCTCATGGCTGCATTGGTTCTAGGATATCTTTATAATTTGACAGCGGTTGGGCGGGAGATGCTGGCTGCTGGCGCCAAGCCCGAAGCGGCGGAGATGTCCGGCATAAATGTCGGGCGCATCTTCATATACTGCCACATGCTGTCTGGCGCGCTCGCCGCCTGCGCGGCTCTGATGCTAGTCGCACGCAATGGAGCGGCGATCCCATCAATGGCGGGACAACTCGGACAGGACTGGCTGCTCATCGCGTTCCTTGGTCCTGTGTTGGGGGGAACACTTTTGGCGGGCGGCAAGGCATCGGTGCTGGGGACGTGCCTAGGTGCGTTTCTGGTGACGATGCTGACTAGTGGTTTGCTTCTATTACAGCTGGGCGATTTCTGGATTCAGAGCTTTTTGGGTCTGCTTTTGCTGGCTGCGGTATTGATGGACAAAACACGCCGAACCTTTCTGGCCCGGAGGAACATGGCATGAACGGCTCCTTCGCCAACGCCGTGCGGAGCGACTGGTTTGGGCCGCTGCTGGTTACGATCGTCGCCGTTGCGATCGTGGGGGGCTTCAACCCATCATTCCTATCGCCATTGAATATTCAGGTGCTGCTGCTCGCAATTGCAGTAAATGGCCTGATCGCGTTTTCGCAAATGCTCATCATCGCTATCGGTCAGATGAATTTGTCTGTCGGGGCTATCGGCGGTCTTTGCGCTATTGTTTTCGCCGGCATGATGGACGCGTGGTACGTGCCCGCATCCCTTGCCGCCTTAACCGCGCTGTCGCTCGGGGTCATATGCGGCGTAATAAACGGATTTCTGATCGCCCGAACTGGCATTTCGGCGTTCGTAATTACCCTCGCCAGCCTGTCCGTTTACAAGGGCATCAATTTGGGCATCACACATGCCCAACCCTTTTATGATATCTCAGACGGCGTGAAATCCATCGGACAGGGCGCGATCTTCGGGATCATTCCTTGGTTGATGCTCCCGACCATGGCTGTCGGGCTAGCCTTGTGGTTCATGCTTAATCGGCAACCCATAGGGCGGTTTATTTTGGCAGTCGGCGGCAATCAACATGCCGCAGAATTGTCGGGAATATCGATTGCAAATACAGTTGTCATCGCGCACGCCCTTTCGGGGTTTCTTGCAGCGCTTGCCGGTCTTCTCCTTGTTGCCCGTTTACAAATGGGTCAACCGACGATCGGCGACGACTGGCTAATTTTGTCTTTTGCCGCGCCCGTGATCGGCGGCGCGGTCTTGGCCGGCGGACACGTCAGCGTGCCCGCTACGCTGCTCGGGGTGGTGATCGTTGCAATAATCACACAAGCCCTAGTGCTTTTCGACATCGACCCGTTCCTCGTGCAGGTCGTGCTGGGCGCAATGATCTTGGCGGCAGTCGGCGCCAATCGTTTTCGCGAAAGTCGTTTGTCACGAAATCTCAAGAGGCTCTGAAATGGCGAGCGAGATAGCGTTCCAGGCTCTGGGCATTGAGAAGTCCTTTCCAGGCGTAAAGGCCCTAAAGGGCGTTTTCCTGACACTTAAAACTCATTCCATACATGCTTTGCTCGGCGAAAACGGCGCAGGGAAGTCAACGCTTATCAAGATCATTACCGGTGTTCACCACCCCGATGCCGGCCGCCTCATCCTGGAGGGCCAAGAGGTTCATTTCGGCTCGCCGCGCGAGGCCATCGCTCATCGTGTTGGCGTCGTACATCAAGAACGGAATCTTATCCCGAGGTTTTCTGTTGCGGAAAATATCCATCTCGAGCGACTTGGGGCTTCGTTGCTAAAGCCGGTGGACTATGCCGACTTGAACAATCAGGCCGCGCGTTGGCTTGAGGCCCTCGGCCTAGACATCGACCCAAGAACCCCGGTATCGCGCCTTAGCGTCGCCAAGATGCAGCTGGTCGAAATCGCCAAGGCCTTGTCTCTGCGCTCGCGAGTGCTTCTCCTGGATGAACCAACCGCATCACTTACCTCGAGTGAAACTGATCTATTATTCTCGTTTTTGCGAAAGCTGCGAGACCAAGGCGCCAGCCTGCTATTTGTCAGCCATAAGCTGGAAGAAGCGCAGGAGCTTTGCGACAGCGTCACAGTGCTGAGGGATGGGTCGAATGCCTGTGAAAGCCGGCCAATGGAGGGCCTGGGGCGGCAAGACATTGTCCGATTGATGATCGGCCGGGCCGAGGGTGAAGGCGGCTGGCGGGAGCGCAACTCGACTGGGGCTCCTCCGGCCATCGAGCTCAAGAACATTGAAACATCTTTAGGCCATTCGGACGTCAATCTGCATGTCCGACAAGGCGAGATTGTGGGCCTCTATGGCCTCGTGGGCGCCGGAAGGACCGAGCTTGCAAAATGCATCCTGGGTCAGTTTCCGCTGACGGCTGGTACCGTCGAGATCGACGGGAAGCCGGTTAAGATCAGGTCGGTCGGCGAAGCCATCCACACGCATCGTGTGGGATACGTCAGCGAAGATCGAAAGGGCGAAGGTCTGGTCTTGATGCATTCGGTGCTGTCAAATGCTGGAATTGCAGTGTGGCGCCCCCTTTCGGCACTTCTCGGATTCCTCACCGACCGCCTCGTGCGACACAAGGTAACGCCATACATCGAGAAGCTTGAGGTGAAAACACCCAGCCTCGCGCAGACGGTGGCCAACCTTTCGGGTGGCAATCAGCAGAAAATCAGCGTCGCCAAATGGCTGGCAGCAGGCGTCAAGATCTTGCTGGTTGACGAGCCGTCAGTCGGCATCGACATCAAGACCAAGGCTTACCTGCACGATTTGCTGCGAGAACTTGCCGACAACGGCACTGCCATTTTGCTGATCACGAGCGACATGCCCGAAATGATCCTGCTCGCTGACAGGATTCTGGTCATGAACGACTACCGGCTTCAGGGCCAGTTAATCAATGACGGATCCTATGCCGGCATGAGCGAGGGCATCATGAATCTGATCCATAGGGCTGAGGCCGCCTAAGCTCCTCACACTTTCAGGACTTTTCACCATCGGCCAAGAGGATCCCGTGGACAGGCGTGAGTTCGGCAGGACTGGATTGCAGGTATCCGCGCTGAGCTTTGG
The DNA here is from genome assembly GCF_040322975.1 of Mesorhizobium sp. M0074. Taxonomy (NCBI): domain Bacteria; kingdom Pseudomonadati; phylum Pseudomonadota; class Alphaproteobacteria; order Hyphomicrobiales; family Phyllobacteriaceae; genus Mesorhizobium; species Mesorhizobium sp. M0074. The sequence continues at coordinate 89,277 of NZ_JAMYUM010000024.1, read as the reverse complement.
TGCGTCCTCTCTGGAGGTGTGGGCATGAGCCTCGCCGAAACCCTTGGCAGAGGTAAACTCGAAATCCCAATTGGCCCCCTTCTGGCCGGGCGATTCATGCGTGATGACGATGATGCCGGCGTCCTTGGCCTTCTGCAGCACCGGCTCGAGCACCTTGGCGTCGTTCGGCACCACGCCGATGACTTTTACGCCCTGAGCGATGAGATCCTCGATGGCGCGAACCTGAAGTGCAGGATCGGCGCTGGTCGGGCCAACCATGAACGCATCGATGCCGAGCTTCTGACCGCGCTCCTTGACACCGGCCTCCATCGCGTTGAACCACGGAATGCCACCAATCTTCACGACGATGCCGACCTTGCCGGCCTATTGCGCCAGCGCCGCGAACGATGCGCCAAGCGATAGCGATGGGCGAGCGCCACGGCGGACGCTTCGCTGCAAGTTGATGGGTTCTCCGCCGCAGCCGAAGTTGTGTTGGACGGGTCTTCATATCTCGCCCCCATCTTAGTCTTTCAGGCTCGGAAACAGCAGCCAGCCCGCCGTCCGGGGAATGCCGCTTGCCGTGAAGAGCTGTTCCTACGGGATCATCTGTTGGGCGATGCGCACCAGATCATTGAGCGCCGAGCGGATCTGCGGCCAAGGGAACTCGGAGCATTCCTCCCAGGCCTCGCCCTCACGCAATATAGCGTCGAGCTTGCCCGCCACACCGGCGAGCGTCGTGGCGGGGGTGGACGAGATCACTTCCAGCAGATCCTCCGCCCGGTCACCAGCCTCGCGCTCGGCCCTGAGCGCTGCGGTGTAACCGGTCTCCTCGGCAGCCGCATCCCAGCGTGCCTGATGCGCCGCGAAATCAGCTTCGGCCTTCTTGCGGAGAGCCACCATGTCCGGCCCTTTGCCGAGTACTTCATTGAGCATCTCGATCGAGTGGACCGTCACGTCCTCACCCTCGGGCAGGCGGACGGTCGCGCGAGGAAAGCCGACGCTCTCGACAAGCCTCGTCTCCAGGCGCTGTTGCTCGCGGCAAAGCCGCTCGCTCAGCCTGTGGGCTGTCTGCCATTCCCGCCAAAGCGCCAGCGCTGGGTCGAAGAGGGACATGTTCGTCGCGGTAGCGTTGCCGGTAAGAGTACTTTTCTCAAGCATTGAAGCGGTGGACGCGGTCATTCCTCCCGCAAGCACTTGCCTACGGGTGACGAAAGGCAGAGTCGTGGTATTGTCGGAATCAGATGGGGTATTCGGCTCGAGCCCATCTTCAAAGGTGATGCAAAGAGGTGTTGCGCTTCGAGCTGATGATAACTTGGTCTGTCCAGACAGCCACAAGCATCGGGAAAGGAAGCGCAACATGAAGCATTTTGTTGGCCTCGATATCTCGGTGAAGGAAACCGCCGTTTGCGTTGTCGACGAAACCGGCAGGATTTGTCGTGAGGTGAAGGTGGTCAGCCACCCTGACGATATCATTGCGGTGCTGAAGGACTCGACTTGGAACGTCGAACGGGTCGGGCTCGAAGCAGGGCCCTTGTCGCAGTGGCTATTCGAGGGGCTGGCCAGGGCCGGGCTGCCGGTCATCTGCATCGAAACACGTCATGTGAAAGCATTCCTGAAGGCGCAGCCGAACAAGACAGATCGCAATGATGCGCGCGGCATAGCCCAGATGATGCGGGTCAACCTATTCCGCCCGGTGCACATCAAGACGCTGACGAGCCAGAAGCGCCGGGTGCTGCTGACGGCCCGCAAGATCTTGCAGGAAAAGGCGATCGCGATCGAGAACGACATCCGCGGTCTTCTGCGCAACTTCGGGCTCAAGGTCGGCGCCGTGGGAACGGCGAAGTTCGAGGACCGCATCCGTGAGCTTGTCGAATGCATGCCCGATCTCGAACAGATCATGGAGCCACTGCTGGCCGCCAGGCGGAAGCTGCGCGAGGAATTTGCGCACCTGCACAGACAAGTGCTGGCGATCGCCAGGGGCGATGCTACCTGCCGGCGCTTGATGACGGTCCCTGGTGTCGGCTCCATAGTGGCGCTCGCGTACACCGCGACGATCGACATTCCACAACGGTTCAGAAACTCCAAGGCGGTAGGGCCGATCCTGGGGCTGACACCGAAGCTCGACGAGTCCGGCGAAAGCAAGCGCGTTGGAGGCATCTCACTCTGCGGGGACGGCATGATGCGAACATTGCTCTATGAAGCAGCCCAAGTCATGCTGACGCACGTGAAGAAATGGTCATGGCTGAAGGCCTGGGCGATGAACGTCGCCAAGCGGCGCGGCTTGCGCAGGGCGATAGTCGCGCTCGCACGTCGCCTGGCGGTCGTCATGCACCGCATGTGGCTGGACAACAGCGAGTTCCGCTGGACGCGGGAAACCATGGCGTCAGCCGTGTGACAAAAGGCCGGGAAGAAGAGGTAGAGAGTTCCGCCCAGCGCGGAAGCACGTCCTTCGCGGGACGAAGGATGAGGTGAGTTCGCGATCATGGGCGCACCGGTCATGTCATGCTGGCCAGGACGCGAATCAGATTGTTCCGCCTTATTCTCTGAATCCCATCAAGGGAGGGCCAATGGGCCGATCCCGGAGAGAAGCACGAACCCGCGAATGATGTCAGAAGCTGGTAAGGCAGAAAATGACAAAAGCGCTTGACCCCAAGCCGCCGAATAGAGAAGCCATGACCCGAGCTCCTAACAGCTTGGCTGTGGTTAGGTCGGGCTAAGCGTGTCAGCGCTCAGCTCGGCCGGCTTAGGGAAGCTCATCATACAAATTGATTGACCGTCAATCGGATTGTAGCCCATGGAAAGTGCGCTAACGATAGAGCAGTGTCGCGGCGCTCGGGCGATGCTTGGGTGGAGCCAAGACGAACTAGCTAAAGCCGCAAATGTGGCTCGGCAGACGATTGCGGATTTTGAGCGTGGGGCGCGCATTCCGATCGCCAACAACCTCATAAGTATAAGGCATGCGTTCGAGAGGGCCGGAATCGAGTTCTTATCCGAGAATGGTATCCGTTTAAGACCCCGCATCTGACAACTGTTTGGCAATAGGCTTGGCTAAGCGTTGCCGGGAATTGTTAAGAGCCAAGAGTGCCCCGCCGATGAGCGCGCTCACAGCCCAGGCCGCGTTTTCTGCCGAAGCTCCAGTCGATGCCGCCGCTGTTTTGCACGAAGCCGGTAATGTGCTGGCCGATGCGCTTGTCGAGCATCGGCTGCCAGGGCACGAGCCGAAACCCGAAACCATCGTCCAGCATGGCGAAGCGCCCGCTGGCAAGACGGACCGAGCCGAGGAGCGTGCCGCCGACATGATTGCCGGGCTGAACGGGCGCGAAGGTAAGGCCGCGCGCAGCGGCCATTTCCTTGCCGACCCGCGTAACCTCCTGGCGCTCCAGCGTGGCTACAAGGTCACGCGAGAAGGTGATGGTGCGGCTCGTCGCGTCGCGTTCGGCATGGCCCATCCCGACAAGCTGGGCAGCCCGTCTGTCGAGCGCGTTGTCGACGTCGAGACCAAAGCCTGACCTCACCAGCGGCATGGGGATCCTGGCCGTAAGCTCCCGGTCGAGCCAGGTGGCGCCGTCGCTGCCGATCTGCGCGTCGAGGTCAAGCGTCGAAAGCAGGCGGACGGAGAAGTCCTTTCCGCGGCTGCGGGCATCGTAGGCGATGCCGCGCTCGGACAGGTCTTTTGGAATGCGCCAGTGGTCTTCGTCGATGCGCTCGACATGGCCGGCCCGGCGCAGCGCTTCGAGGCGGCGGACATGGAAGCGGACAAAGGCATCCGGGTCTTTGCCCCGCTCCAAAAATGTTTCGCGGATTGCCTCCAGGTGTCTGCTCGGCCGATAGACGCCGTCCTCGCCGGCTGCGACGCCGATGTTGCGGTCGGCGGCGCGCGGCTCCTCCTTCGGCGGGATCGGATCAAGCGCTACGATATGGCCGCGCTGGATGTCTTCGAGCTTTGCCGCATCGGCGGTCTCGACATAGTGGGTGCGCCCGTCGACTCCGTCGATGACGAGCGACAGCTTATCGCTCATCTCGTCGCCGGCAAGACCCTTGGCGAGCACACGGCCGACGACCGGCTCGGTGATGGTCTGCCGGTGCATGACATATTGCGCCGCGCCCCGTTCATCGGCGAGGCCGTGCTCCTCGAGTGCCCGGTGCATGGTCTTGATGATGTCGTTGCGCTCGCCAAGCGCGCGCAGCGTGCTTTCGGCTTTGTCGGAGATCAACCACCGGCCGGGCTCGATCTCGCTCGCCAGGCCGAAGTGCTGCAGCTTCTTTGCCCGATCGATCAGCAGATAGCGATTGCTGGAAATGGTGTAGCTGTCGCTGGCATTGGGACGGAGGTCGACAACATCGTGCTCCTGCTGTTCGGCGATCAGCATGCGGTCGAGCCGGGTCAGCCGTTCGGCGTCCACCTCGTTGGCCAGCTTGCGGGCGACCTCGACCTCGCTTTGCAGGCCGAGTTCCCGTTCGACCAGCTCGCTTGCCCGGTGACGAATGCCATGGGCGATGTAGTCGCCGGCGATGTTCAGGATCTTGCTGTCATCGGTGACGCCGCGCACCAGGATATGGGTGTGCGGATGACCGGTGTTGTGGTGGTCGACGGCGATCCAGCCGAGGCGTGTGTTGAGGTCGGTCTCCATCTGCCGCATGAGATCGCGGGTGAAGGAGCGCAGGTCTTCCATCTCGGCGGCATCCTCCGGCGCGACGATGAAACGGAACTGATGTCGGTCGCCGCGGCCGCGCTCGACAAAGGCCTTGCCGTCGGCCTCGTCGTCATCGGCCGAGTACACCTTGCCCTTCTCGCCGTCTCTGGTGACGCCGTCGCGCTGGAGATAGCGCAGATGCGCGTTAACGGCCTTGTGCGTCGTCACGAACTTTTGGCCGCGCCCGGTGGTCCCCTTCCCTCGCCCCGGCAGCTTGACGACGCGCGCCTTCACCACGACGCGGCGGGAACGAAAGCGGACGCCGCTCTCGTCCTGCCGCCACCCGCCGGCGTCCTTTGGCAACCCTGCCGCCACCTTGCCGCCGCGACCACGGGCGTTGAAGCGGCCACTTCCCTTTCCGCCGCCGCTGCTTGCGCCAAAGCGATTGGGGTTGCCGCCTTGCTTGCGGACAGCGATCTCGACCTGGCGCACAAAGGGCAGCGTCCGCGAATTGCCGCCATGCCGCGTCCGGCCGGTGCGAACCTGGAACCTGTCGCTGTCACGATCTGCCATGACGACAGCATCGGGAGTCGGATTTGGTGCTTCAAGACGGCCGGAGCGCTGAGCATGCTATGGACTGCAATGACTTGCTGTGGCGTAGGATGGCGGATCGCACATCGCTGCGGCACCTAAACTTTCCTGTTCAGATCAGTGGGATAACGGACCAACCAGCACCCTTCGCACCTCGCGCCGTGCCGCTCGGTGTCCGCACGCGCCGGAAAAAACAATGTGCAGACAGACGCTTACGAGCGAAGCGAGGGCGAGCGCCAGCTCGCTTTATCTTGCCGTCCCCCACCACCCTCGCTGTCCCCCACCACCCTCGGTAACCGTCCGGATCCTGCACATCTTTCGGGTCGTGCAATCTCGCAACATGTGACGTTCCTTGCTATTGAGAGATTTCCGGCGGTGCCTCAACGTTCCTGGGACAAGGCCAACAACCCGTGCTGGTCGACGCATGACGCGACCTGGTATCGGGCCGTTTTGAGGCGGAGGAATATTGCCGCCGGCGCAAGCTTTCGACGAAGACTTTTGAGCTGTGAGTGCGCCATCTGGTGAGCCCGGAAGATCGGCGCAAACGTGCGGAATATCTGCGGAAATTGCGCCAGGAAAAGCCGGAAAAGCGGGGCAAGAAAGGGCCGCCGAAGCGACGCAAGAGCCCGCGCCGCTACCGCTACAGCGTGCGTACGGACACCGGTCCGATTGCCCTGCAGGCGTTCTGGGGCAAGCATGTGGAGGTGATGAACTGGAGCGGGTTGGGGCTTGCCGAATATGCCGCGGCGCTCGGACTTTCGCCCCATGCGCTGCGCAAATGGCGCGCTCGTCCCCGAGGAATTCGAGGCCGAAGTGGACTGGCGATCTCTGTTGCATCCGAGTGCGCGGGCTCAATTCAGCAGCGCTGCTAATTGCGTACGGCGCCAATGTCACTTGACACCGCCGTTGACGGGCGGTCGAACCGGCGCCGCTTCAGCGACGCACAGAAGCAGGCGATCGTGCAGGAGACGGAGAAGCCCGGCGTCAGTGTGGCGGAGGTTTGCCGCCGCCATGGGATGGCCACCAGCATGCCTTCGGCCGGCGTGTCCAGTTCGGCGTGACCGCTCGCAAGGCGCCGCAATTGGCAACGGTTGCACTCATCCATGGGACGGAAACCGAACCGCCGGTACTGACTGCCCTGCGCAATCTCGTACGACCGCCGGACGGCGTGATGACAGCCCAACTGGACGACGGGCGGCGCGTCTTTGCATCCGTCGGCACAATGCAGATGCAGTCCAGCAGCATCTCGCGGCGAGGAAGAACGCATCATGATCGTCGTTCCGACGGGGGTGAAGGTGCATCTGGCGCTCGGTCATACCGACATGCGCAAGGGGCTCGATGGGCTCGCGGCGCCGTGGTGTCAAACGAGTTGTCAGCTGCGGGGTGGCAAGCGCTTCAAAAGCAGCACGCCGTTCATCAGATATTCGTTGAGCCAGTAGGCGGCAGCCGTTCGGGCGCATGCCGGCTGCCATGTCAGCAACATCCATCCTGCCGATCGGCGCGAGGCGGTGCAGCCCACCTGAATGAGTCCCACAAGAGGTACACGCGAGGGCCAATTCATGCCGGGGCGAGACCAGGACCGCGGCACAGAGTGTCGCGACGACAATTGTTCATGGCTCAATCCTGCGACGCAGGAGCCATGATTCATGGCGCTGGCTTGCGTTGGGCTGTGCGCTTGGCGCGCGGAGAAGCGAGGGGGAAAGCCTTCCTGCTTCCCCGACGCGATCGGCAACTTGTCTGCAGCCGGACCGAACGATCGCAGCGACACTTGCCTGCTTGATATTTACACGGAATGAGGTTTGTTGGCGGAGTAACGAATTATTTGCCTGGATTGGCGAATAGACAGACCATCCGTTTTCAAAGCGCGCTTTGGACAAGAGGAAATTCGATGACCGTTTCTCCAGACCCAAGCGACCAGGCTGATCTCGTATCAATCACCGCCGACATCGTTTCCGCCTACGTTTCGAACAATCCGTTGCCGGTCGGCGAGTTGTCGAAGCTGATCGGGGATGTCTATGTCGCTTTGCAAGGGATCGGCACACCTGTGGCTCCGACCGCAGCCAAACTGGAGCCGGCGGTGTCGATCAAGAAGTCAGTGTCACCTGATTTCATCATATGCCTGGAAGACGGGAAAAAGTTCAAATCCTTGAAGCGGCATATCGGAACGCACTACAATCTGAGTCCGGACGAATACCGCCAGAAATGGAACCTGCCCTCCGACTATCCTATGGTTGCGCCGAACTACGCGGCGACTCGCTCGGCCCTGGCAAAATCAATAGGATTGGGCCGCAAGGCGGCAGCGCCAGCGACAGCTGCGGCGGAAAAACCAAAACGAGCTGCTCGCGCGCCAGCGGCGGCAGCAATTGCCACGGCAATCAAATCGCCGGTGAAGAAGGCGCGCAAAACACCCGTCAAAGCATAGCGTGCTGCACCAGATAGAGGTGCAGTGGCGAACCTGAACATGGCGAAGCCCCGCCTTGCGCGGGGCTTCGTGTTAGCTCGGATCACTCGGCGGCGCGGCGGGACCAGATGAGCGAGAACTCGCCCCCGGGGTCGGTTTCGACCAGGCTCGCATAGATCGGAGCGGGGAAGCTGGGATCGTCGAGCTTGACTGAGTGATAGTCGCGGCCCTCGCGCGAGGTCTTCTTCCATGCCGCCCCGAACTCGATGGCGCCGGCGAAGATGCGGAAGTCCGGACCTTTTTCATTGTCGCCGTCGACCGGGGTGAACGACACTGTCTTGACGTTGAGGTTGAGGGTTTTGACTGAGCCGGAGAAGCCGTTCGCGGTGCGGGAGAATGTGCCGATCGTCGCCATTGTGGTGGTTCCTTCTGTTTCTCGGGCCGCGCCCATTGCGGCCTCACATGAGGGACCACTCGTCAAGCTGTGGCTCTGATCTGCTGAGTGGTCGTTTCTGGAGGACGCTCCGCTCGGTGCGAGGCGTCCTGTCAAGGGTGCTCAATCGCATTCGGCACAAGCAGCGCGATCCCTACCGCCACATGAACCTGAGGTCTGAGCCCATTCCTGATCCGCGCGTTTGCACGTATCAACCTCACATCCGGTCGCCGCTCGAGCGGCCGCACCATAATCCCGCCTGCGGCGGCAAGGGCTCAGGAGGACGAGACCAGTCTCGATGACGGCGTTCAAAGCCATGCCGCAATGCGGTCGTCCACCTGGTTCCGGCGGGGCTGATCAGGCCCTGGCCGAACTGGAATGCGGTCAGATCGTCATGGTCTTACAAACGCTCCTTCGATCACCACGCCGGCGCGGACGTATTTCCACAAAGCCACGATCAGCTTGCGGGCCAGCGCGGTAATCATCACCTTCTTGAAGCATCCGCCATTCTGGGCAACTCGCTCGTTGAACCAGCGGCTGAGCGCCGAGGCGGGCTGGTGCCGCAACCAGAGCCACGCCATTTCCAGCAGCGTCGATCGCAAGCGTGGGTTTCCGGACTTTCCGATCCCCTGTTCCCGGTCGATCGACCCGCTTTGCCATGGCGTCGGCGCAAGGCCGGCATAGGCCGCCAGCTGCCGGCGATTGTCGAAGCACCGAAACAAGCCCTCTCCCCACAGCACGGCCGCAAACTCTGGTCCGATACCGACGACTTTCGACAGCATAACCACTTCACGCGCCGATTGGCGTTCTTCGGCGAGCATGGCGTCCCGTTCCGCCTCGACTGCCTTGATCTGATCGAGCAGCATTTCCATTCGGTCGACCTCACGCAGAACCTGGCGCTTCATATTTGCGGGCAGATCCCGTCCATCGCCGGTGTGAAGAGTTTCCAGCCGATCGCGACGATCACGCCGCAAAGGATCGTAGCCGGTGATGCCCCTGCGAGAAGAGCAGACCCTTGATCCGGTTGCCGTGCCGGATGCGTTCTTCCATCAACACCTTGCGCTCCCGGACGATGCGGCGGCGATCCTCCTCATAAGGGCTCGGCACGCGTAGCATGGAGCAGACTCGCGGTTCGCCACGCTTGAACGCCAGCAGCGACGCCGAGTGGTTTTGAAAGCAAGGCAGCGCACAAAGAGCTGGACGAGATCTTTGTTTCGGTGGAGTTGAGCAAGAAGTCCTGGCTGGTCACCTCGATTCGCCGGAAGCTGGCGAGAAGTTATCGCGCCATACCATCCCCGGCGCGGATATTGCCGGGCTTCTTGGCCGCCTCGCTCAGTTGAAGCAAAGGCTCGTAGCCGAACCGGCCGCGACTATCCGTTCGTCATCATTCAAGGGGCCGGCCTTGATGGCTTCTGGGTCCACCGAGTTCTGGAAGCAGAAGGCCACGACACTCATGTCGTTGACGCAGCATTTTGAACATCACTACGGTTCGGTCGCTCCTCCAAGCGCCCGCCGTGCGGGTGGCGGAGGAGTTGTATGGCCTCATGAGGGTTGAACGAATGTTTCGGGCAAGTTTGCAGCCAGCTCCGCCGACTGAACCAAGTCCGGAGATTCCATATCGACGCTTGGGTTGGACGCTCGCGCCAGCCGGAACCAACGGCGGCCACAAGCGGTTTACCAATCGAAGGGACTGCAATGGATGCAGGATAATGGAATTTTTGGATATGGAACTGGCTAGAGCCCGACAGCGGCTCAACGGAGCGCAGCTTTCCCTTAAACGTGCGAATGAAATGCTGGATGAAGACTGCGGCGTCGGCATCAATATCGCGCTGTGCAGCAGGATACGGGCTGCGCAACGGCGCGTGGTGGAGGCCAGATCGCGGTTGACGAAGATCGATCCCACCAGCGCTGACGGAGTTCGCACACGTTGAACCATCCGGGCCGTGAAAGCCTTCCGATCCGCCGCTGCCCCATGTCGTCACGGCTAGCGCCTCAGACCGCGCAGCAATATGTGAGGACCGGCCTCTCATTCGTCACGGCCCTCCGGCCAGCTCTTTGCGAGCGTAAGATCGGACAGCGGAACCAAAGGCGGATTCGCGAATTCTACCGCTAGACAATTGGATTGTCGCCCATGAGGCTCGCGACCCTCCACCTTGAAACTGCGAGATACGGCGATGTATATCGCGCCGCCAGGCTCGCGCGACTGACGCGGCAAATGATCCGGCACATCAAGCGCACTGACACCTCGGCTCAAAACGTCGAGCAAGCGCTGGCTAGGTTGGCCGAAGCAAACGCGCCCATGGACCGGCTCACGCTGCATCAGTAAGGCCGCCACGCTCATGCCCGCCCCCGCATCGGCACGATGTGCGGCGGGTTGTTCGTGTGGCGTTCCCTCCACATCCGTTTCGCGGTGCCGGGGATGGCGCTGATGATCTTGGCGATCGGGCGCTCGCTGCCCAGTCGAGTAGATCGAGCTGCGCTGGGTCATGATATCGCTTCTTCGTGACTCCGCTGGTCCTTAATCGGTTGTTCTTGCGAGACTTATGTAACATCGTGCCAGCGCCGTTCAGCGCATCGTTGCCGCCACGGCCTCGGATGATGTCGGCGACATCGAAAGAGCCGAGCCGTTGATGCAGCCCAGTTCGCCGCTACGGTCAATGATCCTGGTCGGCGGCAGACTTAAAAGTGCTGACGGGTGGCTAGAATGTATCACGTCCACGGATATGCCTACGAGAACGTCTTCCCCTTCCCGGGTGACTTTACGCGGCTTCCTCATCATCGTCCGACTCGTACTTTCGAGCTCGTGACGCTGGATCCCGGGTGCTGTCAGGCCGCATGCCGGCGATAGCAAAAGAACGCCCCCTCAATAGTGGGTCTTGCGATGTAGCGGTCTCCCACCCTCAAATTCCAAACAATTCTCTGTTGGAATACAGCGCGCTCTGAAGCCCAGGATGGCGCCGAAAGCTGTTTGCTGGGCCGTGCGCCAAATCAGCCGAATTGCTCTCTAGAAAGCCGTTCTTCTCCATACCTCTGTGCTACGCTATTGAGCACACAGGTTGGCGATCTCAATGAATTCAAGTGCTTGGCGCATAGCGCCTAGCATCGAGTTTGCGGCCTGCTGCGCTGGAGCGAGAGAACCCGACGACGAACGCGAACGCCCATCGACAGGTTTGAGAGATTTTGCTCCAGTGAGAGTATGATCCACGCCGCATAGACCGGTGTTATTTCCCCTGGCGATTCTTCCAAGAGATCGCGTCCTCAAGCCGGTCGTCACCCCAGAAAATCTCCTTGCCGACGACGAAAGTCGGCGAGCCGAAAATGCCGAGGCTCTTGGCTTGGTTCGTCGCGTCAACAAGCCCCGCCACGGCTTCTTCCGCGTCCGCGCGTGCCAGCACATCCTCCACATCGGCGCCGGCCTCCGTGATACTCTGGCTGATGTTCGGCTCATTTCCGGCAGGAAGTCCTTCTTCGATCCATCGCCTGTAGCTTGCCCGGACATAGGCGGGACACCAGCCTTCTGCTGCCCCCACGATCGCTACACGGTTCGCCCGTTCCAGCTCCGCTAGAGGGTACGGCGCCGGGAGCTTCGGCGAGAGCCCGCGCATTTGCGAGCGCCGCTCGATGTCCCTCCACATATAGGCGGCCTTTGCCGGCTTGTTCACAAAGGGGACGTTGTTCATCTCGATCATCACCACCCGCACATTGAAGGGTTTCCAGACGAAACGAACGCCAGTCTGCTTCTCGACCTGCTCGATGCGCATGACCGACAGGTATGTGTAGGTGCTGCCTATTGAGAACCAGAAGTCGATGATTGGCATTACCTAAAACTCCAGAGCATGACCCGCCTTGTCGCCAGCGAGGTGTGCTCCCAACGCGGCGATCCCGCTCCCGACATTAAGGCAGGCCTGGCTTCGTTGCCATTGTGGTTACCAATACGTCACCGGAAACCTGCGAGGCCAGGAAATTGCGAGCGTCGCGTATGTCCCGAGAGAACTCTGCATCTGCAAAGGGAACCAGGAGTTGCTCCAGCATCGAGCAGGGATAGAGCCCAGGGCTGGCCTCGTGTGCGAAACGCGCGAGATCTGTCGCGGCTCGAAGTTCCAACATTCGGGCGTCCTGCTGCCGCGCAACCTCCATTGCGGCGAGGAGGCTGGTTTCCACCCGGGAGAGGTCCGGCTGTGGTTGCTTCAGTGCCACCAGGCCATCGAGCCGATGAAGTTCAGCCAGCCAGAACTGCTCGCCCGACCGGCCAACGAAGGCGAAACCTTCCCGCACCGCAGCCTCTGCTGCCACCGTATTGCCGGCCTTCAGAAGGCATTCGGCAAGCTGCGCGACGAACACTGACTCGAATAGGTGAGCGTCGCGCGTTCGATTGGAATCGAGCGCCTGACGGATCGTCGCTATGTTCTCGTCGGTTGGCTCGCGCCGGGCTCGCACACATGCATGGCATAGAACGCCGTTTCGCTTCAGGTGCTCGACCTTCCGTTCGCCGCAATAGGTGACGAGCGCAACAGCATCGCTCTCGCAAGCGTCGAGATTGCCGAACAGAAATTGTGGCCACACGATCGTGTAGAAGTTGCCTGCCGCGACGGTGTGAGCGTTGCCATGATTTAACAGCTCTGACCGCACCTGTTCACTGGATTTCGCGACGCCCTCGTACTGTCCCAGCAGAGCTAACGCCATTGTCTTCCAGTACAGGACGTTCAGGCCGGGGTCGATGCCAAACCAGGAGCTCAACACCTTCTGGCGGTCGGGGTCACGATATCTTTCAGCCGACTGCAGATTTTCCAGAGCCTCGCGAGAACGTCCGGTCAGGACCTGGGTCGTCCCGAGAAGCCGATAGGCGACCAACTTGAATGTCGGGTCGACTGGCGGTCCGCAAACTCTACAATCTGCCGCGCTAGGGCGAACGCATCCTCCATCTTCCCCGCGAAATAGCTGCTCGCGCAAAGGCCATGCAGAACCGAGAAGCGTTGCAAGTCGGAACCGACGCCTGCGTCAAGCAGTGATTTGGCACTAGTCAACGCCGCAACTGTTTCCTGGAACGGCAGCAGCGAGTTGGCGCGGGCGACCAATAGAGCCAGTTCAAGTGGTCGACGCACCTGCTCGTCTTCGATTTGCCGGGCTGCCGTCAATCCGGCCCCGGTGTGCTGAGTGGCCTCGGCAAGAGCTGACCGCGACAGGGCCAATTCCGCAGCAGTCAGCCAATAGTGCGCCGCCGGCTCCGAGAGTCCCGCCTCAGTGTAGTGATGGGCGATCACCGCCGGCGCGGATTCGCTGCTATCAGCAAAGCGCTCGACAATTGACCGGGCGATGTCCGCATGGATGCGCTGTCTGCGGGAGCGAAGCAGCGAGTTGTGGGCTGCATCCTGCACGAGCGCGTGTTTGAAAACATAGATCGTGTCACCTATGGCGGCGCGAGAGAATACCAGCTCCGACTCGACCAGTTTGTGTAACGCCTCCTTAAGCGCGGTTCCGGTAATCGGCGAGATCGCTTCCAGCAGACGGTACGAAAATTCCCGGCCGATCGCCGCGCCAATCTGTGCGATTTCCCGGATCGACCCGAGCCTATCCAACCGCGCCATTAGGGAGTCCTGCAGCGTCGATGGAATCGCCAGTGCCGTCAACGGCGCGGCCAGCATAAAACACTGGCTTTGCTCGCGCAGTTGCCCCGATTCAAGGACCGCCTTGGTCAGCTCCTCAACGAATAAGGGAACGCCGTCAGTCTTAGAGATTATCGCGCTTTGCACTTCTGCAGGAATCTCCTTGCCGCCGGTGATGCGATCGATCATGGCTGCAGCGTGACGCCGTCCGAATCGGTTGAGCGCCAGCCCTGTCACATGGCCTTGACCGACCCAGGGATTTGTAAACTCCGGGCGAGAGGTCACTATCAACAGCGCCCGCAATCCCGGTACTCGCTCGACGATGCCGCTGAAGAAATCCAGCGAGGTGGGGTCTATCCAGTGCGCGTCCTCCAGCACGGCAAACACGGGCGCCTCTCGCGTCAGCCCGGCGAACAGCTCAATCAACGCGGCAATCGTCTGCTCCTTTGCCTCGCTCGGCACTACTCCGAGGTCCTGAAAGTGTCCCTCGGTCGAGATCGACAGAAGCGAGGCGAGATAGGATGCGACGCCCCGGCCACCGAGGCCCGAGCGGGCGATTAAAGCTTCGAGCCTTTCGATTTGCGCTGTCGGCGGCTCGCCGGACCTAAGACCCAGCGAAGATGATATCTGTCGGACGACCGGATACATCGAGACGTTGCGATGGTGCGGAGAACACTGGTAACGCACAAGGCCATAAGGTCGACCCACGATCCGTTCGCGCAGTGCCTCCAACAGGCGTGACTTGCCGATGCCTGCCTCGCCGGTCAGCAACACTACTTGGCCTTCCCCCCGCACGCGTCGCTCCAGCGGTCGGCAAGCAACGCCATTTCCTGATCACGTCCCACCAGGGGCGCGTTCGACCGGGACGCCTCGAACCGATTGACGTTCTCCGTCTCGCGGAGGACCTCCCAGGCCGAAACCGGAGCATCAAAGCCTTTGATGACGTGGACGCCCAGGGCCTTGAGCTCGAATACCTCGCCAAGTAGTAGGCGCGTCGAAGACGCGATGACGATGCGGCCTGCGTTCGCCAGACCCTGAAGCCGGGCCGCGAGATTCGGCGTATCGCCGACCACCGCATGCTCGCGCGACGCACCATGGCCGATCACGTCCCCCACCACCACCAGGCCAGTCGCAATTCCGACGCGCGCCTGGAGTGTGCCTGCTGCCGCCGTTTCAATCGTGGCAACCGCAGCTACGATCTCCAGAGCGGCACGCACGGAACGCTCCGCGTCGTCTTCATGGGCAAGCGGATAGCCGAAATAGGCCAACACGCCGTCACCCATGAACTTCGCAACAAACCCCCCGTACCGGGCGATGATGACGGAGCAGGCTTCTTGGTAAGCGCGCAGTACGCTGCGCATCTCCTCCGGATCCAGCCGTGTCGACATTTGCGTCGAGCCGACGAGATCGCAGAACATAACTGTAATCTGACGTCGCTCAGCTGTGTCGACATGCGGCGTCGTCGGCTCTATGGGCTCGGGTTCCAATTGCCGCGCACCAAGGCGTTCGATTGCCTTCAACAACCGCTTGCGATGCCCGAGAAGCACGCCGATCTTTTCCAGGTCGGCGTCCGTAAGGTCAGGCAGCACTTCGCTGTCTATCCCGTTCTCACGGAACGAAGCTTCATATTGAACAAGACCGAGGCTCTGCAGCCATTTCCCTAAATTCATGGACGTATCGCAGCCCGATTGGACCAATAGTCCTCAAACGGGAGCCGGATGTCTAGTGAAGAGAATTCCGGGTAGTGGGTCAGTTTGAAATCTGACGCTGCGCTTTTTGCCGGGGCGCCGTTCTTCGCTCAGCTCTGGGCATATTTGTCAGTTCTTCGGCATTTGGGGTGGCACAAGTTGAACGTATGGCGTCGTCGGTTCCTTATCAGGGCGAATGCGACTGGGGGCCGGCTTCCCGTGTTTGCCGAGCGACCTAATGTATTGATAGAGCGATTGCATATCGCTCTCGTCCATCGCTCGAAGATTGTACCAAGGCATCGGTGGAGACGTTCTAATGCGCTTCAGCATCCCTACAAATCCACGCTCGGTCATTACCGAAGCATCTATCCGAAGATTGGTCGCATAGGTCGTGCCCCAAGGACCGCGCCAACCGACCGAGTTGCCCATTAAAGCCTTTTCAGGATCAATCTTGCCTTCTGTTCCCGGTAGCCTTCGGTATGGCAATCGTGACACCCGCCGATGATTGATACCTGCAACCCTCGTTCGACCGATACTTCGCCTTGAGCGAAGGCTGCAATTGGCATCGTGAGACCGGCTAACAGGAAAAACAGGCTTGTGACACGCATCCTTCCCTCCCATGCGTTCCGCTAAGCAGTATGAGCCAACGTCCGAAGGCGACGGCTAGCTTGAAAGGCTCTTTTTGTAAGGGCCGCGAATAGCCGGTTTCTCGGCTTCTCTCGCTTCGATCAGCGCAACGATGTCACCAATCTCCCAAAGCTTGTCAGTGACGCCAGTGGCCATCGCAGGCGTCATGCGCAACGTGGCATGGATGCGAACAAAATTGTAGTACATGAAATGCAACGCCACCGCATTGGCGTGAGCCTCCACCTTCTTGGAAAAGCCATTGGTCAGGCGAGTGAAGCGGCGCATGTGCATCCGCATGGTCAGGTTCTGGCGTTCCGCAAATGACGTGCTGACATGCTTGATGTCAGGATTTCCTTCAATCCGTTCTTTCCGCGCGCCAGTGCATTCGGCGGGGCTATAGCGGCCCTTGGCGCTCTCAGGCGAAGTGCCATAGAGCTTGATCAGCATGGCATAGTCGATATCGCCGCCGAACGCACCTTCAACAGCCTCTAGCGAGTTGAACCCCCGACGTCAGCACCGAAACATTCTGCCGCATCTTACCCTGTCCGATTTGCACGTCGCTACTCGCCTTTCCCGAACGAGCCGGCCAAGCAGCTTCCGCACCACGCAACATCTCTTATCTTGGGCAACACGGTCTCTTCATTACCGGATGTGCGGGATGTGGATTTGTTGTGCCGAGTGCAATATGGCCCCGTTTACCGGGACCGAGGCTTGTCGAAACAGTCAACCGCCTGGATTTGATATCGTTGTGCTGTTTCAGTACCGACGTTCTCGAGGCCGCGTCTATGAAGAGTGACGCGCTTTCGTACCCGCCCCGCGGCCTCTCTCGTGAGGAAGCAGCGCGCTATGTCGGCGTCGGATCGACACTATTCGACGACATGGTTGCTGACGGCCGCATGCCGAGGCCTAAGCACGTCAACAGTCGCGCGATCTGGGATCGTGTGGCGCTCGATATCGCTTTCTCCGCCCTGCCAGACAAAGACAATGGTCTCCAACAACTATTGGAGCGGAGCAAACGAGAGCCGACAAGGAGATAAGCAACTACGCACATTGCGTATACGCTGCAGGCGTAGTACAGTCATCGCCTGAGCGGATGAGATGACGTGAACGACAATGAAAAGCTCGCGCGAGAAGTGAAAGCCTGGCGGGCGAAGGGAGGATTCACCGCCGAGAGTGCAGCCAAGGTCTTGGGAATACCGAAACGCACTTTTGAAGGCATAGAGCAAGGTCGGGGCTTCCCTTACCCGGTACTCCTGCGCGTTGCTATAGAAAGCAAGACCCTTTCGCTTCAGGCAATGCTGGAGGATTCCCCGCCTGTTGAGCAACGGCAGCGGAAAACTCAAAGGGAGATTTAATGGCCAGGCCATTCAAAGATATCCGCTACCCCGGCGTTTCGTCGCGCATCAAGAACGGAAAGCTCGTCTATCGCTATCGCGGCAAAGGAATGCCCGAAATTCGGCTTCCTGGCGGACCAGGCGATCCTGAGTTCGAAGCCGCCTATGAACAGGCAACGCAAGGCCAAGGTCAAAAGGCCGTCATCATTGACTTGCCCGGTCGGGCGTTGCCAAAGACATTTGGTCATGCTGCGCGCCGACTTGAAGCGACGATGGAATGGCTGGACCTCGACGAAGCGACGCAGCAGAAGAATGCTCGGCTTATTGAGCGCTTCCTTCAGATGCAGGTCGATCCTGCCTATCCGCTGACTTGGCGCAACACGCCGGTGGAACATCTCGATGCCGACCATCTGCGTGCGATTATCGAAAGTGTCTTTGCCACCAACCGGACGGTTGCCAAGCACCTGCTGGTGGCAATCAAGAAGCTCCTGTGGGTGGCGATCGAAGTTGAGAAATGGATCAAACCGCAGGACGATCCCTCGCTGTCGATCCGCGTCCGCATTCCAAAATCGACTGCCAATCCCGCCTGGCCGATCGCCATTCGTGAAAAGTTCGAGGCGCACCATCCAATCGGCTCAGCGCCGCGCACCTGCTATGCGCTCGGTTTCTGGCTCGGCAACCGACGCGGCGATATCGCCTCACTGGAGTGGGACGATTTGGTCTTCGAGGAGATCGAATTGTTCGATGGCTCCTTGGAAACAATCGAAGCCTTCGACTTCCGACAGCAGAAAAATCGTCATGGCGGGCGCGAGATGTTCATCCCTGTTGTGGACAAGCTGGCGCAAGCTTTAGTACCACTAGATCGCTCTAAGGGTGGCACGGTATTGAAGAACGGCTATGGGCGTCCGTTCTCCGAAAAGAGCCTCACCGGCATGATGGCACATTGGAACAAGCAAGCCGGCATCCCGGAGGGCTACACCCTGCACGGGCTGCGCCGTACCTTCGGTACGTATCTCGCCGAATGCAACATCCAAGCGCGCGCTATCATGGAGGCGATGGGGCATTCTTCAATGACGGTAACAGACGAGTATGTGCGAGAGGCCAATAAGAAACGGATGGCTGTCGATATCGCCCGCGCCATTAACGAGCGGGAGGCCAAACGCGACGCCATGAAGCAACGGACACCGCTGCGCGTCATCAAATGAGCGGTTTCAAACCGACCACATGCAGGGTGGCCTATCGGCCGCCCTTTTTGTTGGGCCCATAACGGGCCCAAAACGTTTTGGGCCGAGGCCACTTTTTATAAACAAAATCAATGGTCATGGTGGGCCCGGAGGGTATTCAGAAAGCCGTAAAAATCAATTGGCTAGAGATCAGTGGGACTTCAGAGTATTCAAATCTTTTCCAATGTTTTTCGATGTTGTTGTCCCACTCAGAAGTGCCTCAGTCCACCAAGCCGACGCACTGAACGCCTCGGAAGGGAGGTTTGCGCAAGGCGAAAGGAAGATCGCGTCGGTGTGCAGCCTTCCTGAGAAAGGACACGGTAGTGCCAACTGCTGACGCTCAGCGCGAAGACAATCAACGTCCTGTTATGGGGCCGCTTGCCGACCGACGGCTTCTGGGTGCCGTGAGGCAGGAAGCGGCCGTTTGGTGGCGTCGAAACCGCTCGGTCCTGCGATCACCCCGTCCGGACGACTGGAGCGCTCTCACCGAGCACCGGAGCCACCACTTCGGTCCGGAGGATGACGCGGGCGGCTCCGAGCTCGGATAACGTCCAACCGGCCGACCGGTCCCGGCGGCTAGCCTCGCGCAGGGCGCCGGATGGGCTTGAAGGCGCCGCACACCACCGTCATCCCGCTCTGCTTCGCCTGCCATGAGGAGTTTCGTCGCATCGCCAGGCGTGCGTGGGAGGCGAAGTGCGGGCAGTCACGCGGACATGTCTCTTCGAGCGAGAGGGCAGTTGTCACAGATCTGACGGTCGCTGTATGAATGCCGTCGGCTTTAGGAGGTTCGGGTGGCAGAAATAAGAAATCTTTGGCGCATGAGTTTTCTCGAAGACGAAATCCCTCCCTTTCACTGCCCAACGTGCGGTCGCGGCAATCTTAACATGATCGAAAACGGCTTGACCGCGATAAGACCGCTTTACGCTGCCCCGGAAGGTGGGGGTTACTCGCCCGACGAGGACTGGGGTCGGTTCACCCTTGTGCTGAAGTGCAGCGTGCGAACCTGCGGTGAAATCGTGTCGGCGGTTGGGACCTACCAGGCTGAGGAAGTTCACAAACCGAACGGTACTTTTGCAGAAAGGCGACTCCGGCCGACCTTCATGTATCCGGGTCCTTCCCTTTGCGAAATGCCCGACAATACCCCAGACGCGGTCAGAGAAGCGCTTCAGCAGAGTTTCAGCCTGTTCTGGGCCGACTTGGGGGCCACAGCCAACAAACTGCGTGTAGCGGCCGAGCGGGCGCTAAACGATCAAGGGGTCAAGCAGTACAACCGAACGGGCAAGCGGGTTCCTCTGACGTTCGCCAAACGTATCGAGCTATACTCGCAAACCAACGCCGGACACAAAGAGGTTCTGGATGCCCTGCGCTGGGTCGGGAACCATGGGAGTCATTCCGGAGAGGTTGCCAGGGATGACGTCCTGACTGCGTTTGAGCTGATGCAGTTAGCGCTGCAAGACCTCTACGGCAGTCACTACAAGAAAGACCTCGCAAGGCGAGGCCGGGACCTGGTTGCCAGACGGGGTAAGCCTAAGCGCATCAAGGCCTAGAATGTTGCTGCAAGGCTATTTTGACGACAGCGGAAGCCACGGCGGAGACGGGCTATACGTCCTGGGTGGCTTTCTCGCGCCCGATGTAAGCTGGGCGCGGTTCAGCGCTGAGTGGCAACAGGCGCTCGCGAAAGAGCCTGCCATCGACTACTTCAAGATGAGCGAGGCCATATCGCTGCGCGGGCAGTTCGCACGTTGGCCGGCTGCGCTGCGCGATCAGAAAGTTTTCGAGCTGGCGGAAGTTGCCGAAAAGCACGCGGTCGCGCGTATATCGGCGATGGTCTACAAGCAGGACTTCGACGCTCATATCAAATGCGCGTCGCCGTGGCGCGAACTCGATAGCCCCTACTTTCTGCTCTACAACCAGGTAGTCGTTCTAACGGTCAACTTCATCGGCGAATTGGGTAAGCACTCCCTCGATATCAGCGGAGCAACGGTCGAGTTCATTTTCGACGACCAAGGGTTGCTCGGAGAGGATGCGGTGAGTTGGTGGGAAGTGCTGAAACAGGCGCTCGCACC
Source organism: Mesorhizobium sp. M0074 (assembly GCF_040322975.1). Classification (NCBI taxonomy): domain Bacteria; kingdom Pseudomonadati; phylum Pseudomonadota; class Alphaproteobacteria; order Hyphomicrobiales; family Phyllobacteriaceae; genus Mesorhizobium; species Mesorhizobium sp. M0074. The sequence continues at coordinate 68,698 of NZ_JAMYUM010000024.1, read as the reverse complement.
TGAGCAGGTGCAACTTCTCGTTCAGCAGCCTTCGTTCGGCTCGGACAAGCGCCAGCTTCCGCTTCAAGCGGCCGACCTACTAGCCTGGTCAGTTCGGCATGTCGCAGAAGGCGGGGAGGCGTCCGTGCTTACGGGCGCCGTGGTTCAAAGGCTCAAGCGTGTTCCGCCCTATGGCGGTTTCGTCAGCGCCGACCAGATGCGGGATTCTCTGCCGGAGCTGGCCGCGATTAGCGAGCCGTATTGGCCACGCTAGAAATGGCGGCGGTTAGCCATTGGACGCCGCTGCAGCTTTCTCTGCTTCTTTTGCGGCAGCGGCTCTGTCCGGAGCGGGGAAGATCGTCTGAATCTCGTTTGCCGGGTTCGCTCGCGGCCTTTCGCCATCGAGCCACTGATGCAGACCCTGACGAACCCGACTCCGAATTCGGAGGCTGAGACCATGAAGTCCTCCTTTTCTTCGTAGCCGAAGCGGCATCCGAAGCGCCAGCCGTAGTCCTTGATGTTACCTCGGCCACCGACCTCCTTATCGGGCCAGCAGACTGTCAGCTTACAGGAGTCAGAGAGCGACGAGCTAACGGCTGGAATTGAGGCGCAAAGCGGGCATCGGCGACACGCGGAACATAAGTCTGCTGCGGGTCATGAATACCGGTTCCGGCGAACGTCCGCTATCCGGGAGCAAAATCAGGCTGCGAATGTCTGCCTAGGGTCAGGAACGCTGGTTGCGGTGAACGTCGGCTATCGGGCAGCGAAATGGGCTGGTGAAGCGCGGCTTAGGGTCATGATTTCCGGTTCATCGCGCTGCAATGACCGATGAGTCACAGACGCTGCATTTCGCGCTAGACCGCAGCTGCGGTATTCTCGATCATATGCTCAGCCATCCTATTCGCGCGTCGTTGCCGCCGTTCGCCGTACCTATCGATCGGAGGCCTTCCAGCCTCGCGATAGCCGCTCTATGTGTGGCTGCACACAACCTGACGATGAACAGGAGCAAGATTAGACATAGAAGCCAGCACAAGATCGCCCTCCCCCTGTCCTTGCTCGTTGTCATGCGAAAATAATCAACTGAGTGCTGCGGGGATAGCGAGGCCGATTTGGCCCACTTCAGAGCGAAGTCGGCCATAAGCCATGACATTAAACATTTTGGTGGGCGCGGAAGGTGCTTGGAAAGTCAGAAATATCAAAGGCTTATTCGACAGTGGGACTGTGTTGCGTTACTATGCTGTCCCACCCTGATGCCGATTGCGGTCATTCGCCGCTGCCTTGGTCAATTCCCGATTCCACAAGCATCCGGTCCTGAGTGGGCAGACGGCCTTCCTAGCAGGCCGTTGAAGAAGTCAGGCTCTTTCGCAAACGAAGCCTGAATCGTCGGCGTTGTGGATGTAGAAGTGGCCGACGAGGCGGCCTGCAGTGCCAAAGACAACCCAGCCGCGGCCACAGGCTGGGTCGTTCTCATCATGTCCCTCCCACGAGAATTCCGCGCAGGCTGAGCCATCGCGGGTGCCATATCGGACATCGAGGAAGCCCTTGAGTGCGCCGAAGGCGATCTCGCCATCCGCCGAGCCTTTGAATGTCAGATGCGCTTCCTCGACGAGATCGAGGAAGTCGTTATCCCAAACATCCATCTCGACGATGCGCCAGCGGCCGGCAAAGGCCTTGGCGAAGCTGGGAACCTTGGCCATCAGCCGGTCTCCGCCATGAGCTTTGGCAGTCGCACCAGATTGTAGGCTGCGGCTGCGAAGGTGAAGGCCCATCCGACACGATCGCGGCCGCGGAACCTGGTCTTGTGCTGGCCGGCCACGACCTTGATCCAACCGAATGCCTCTTCGATGCGCTTCCTGATGCGCTGGCTGACGGCATAGCCGCCATGCCGCGTTGTGCGCCCGTCGATCGCGGAACTGCGGCCGCTCGTGTTCTGCGCTACATGCGGCGTCACCCTCATCGAGCGCAGCTCATTGACGAAGTCTTCCGCGTCGTAGGCCTTGTCGGCGCCGAGCGTGATCGCCTGTGGCCGCTCCGCTCGAGGTTCGATCATGTGCAGTGCGGCCACCCGCTCAGCATGTCCGTCGGCCAGTGTCAGGCAGGCGTCGACCAGCAGGCCGTGGCGGTTCTCCATCAAGCCATGTCCCATAAAGCACAGCTTGGCCTCCTTTCCTTTGCCCTTGCGATAGAGCCGGGCATCCGGATCGGTGGTTGAGGCATGTGTGTCGTTCGAGCGCCTGTGGCCATGGAAGTCCGCTTCCGCGTTTCGCCCGCCCCCTTCAGCCGGCGGCTCGCCATGACCACCGCTTGGGCCGTCCTTCGGTTTGACGCTCTTCATCGATGCCCACGCCTCGATCAGCGTCCCGTCGACCGAGAAGTGGTCCGTAGACAGAAGCTTCTTCACCTTGGGCTGCGCCAGCACTGCGCCTAAGAATTTCGCCGCGATATCACCTTCCAGCAACCGGTCGCGGTTCTTTGAGAACACCGAATGGTCCCAGGCCGCGTCATCGACGCCGATGCCGACGAACCAGCGGAACAGACGATCGTATTCCAGCCGTTCCATCAAAAGCCGCTCCGAGCGGATCGAGTAGAACGCCTGCAGCAGCATCGCTCGCAGCAGCTTTTCCGGCGGGATCGAAGGCCGCCCCATCGGCGAATACAGCGCCGCCAAATCCCGCTCTAACGCCGCCAGCGCCTCGTTCACAATCGCCCGAATGCGGCGCAACGGATGATCGCGCCGCACCCGAGCCTCGAGATCAACATAACTGAACAGTTCGCCAGACCGTTCGTCTCCGCCGCGCATGCCTCGTTCTCCGAATCTCTCCGGAGACACTGAATCACGCTCACAGCCTCGCTGCGAGCCACTTTTTCAACAGCCTGCTAGTGGTAATTAGCCAGCGACACGTTGACCTTTCTCGTTATGCGCGGGTGAAATCTACGTTCGACCATATACGTCGTCGAAGCGAACGATATCATCCTCGCCGAGATAATCGCCGCTCTGCACTTCAATGATCACCAGGTCAATTCTGCCTGGGTTCTCCAGCCGATGCTTATGGCCGCAGGGGATGTAGGCTGATTCGTCTGTCGCCAGGAACAACTCCTGCTCGCCATTGACGATTTTCGCGGAGCCGCTGACCACGACCCAGTGCTCCGAACGATGATAGTGCATCTGGAGGCTCAGCCGCCGACCGGGCTTCACCTCGATGCGTTTGATCTTGAAGCGCTCGCCTTCCTCAAGAACCGTGTAGGTACCCCACGGCCGGTGTACCGTGCTATGGACCAGGTGAGCTTCATGTCCTGAAGCCTTGAGGCCCTCGAACAGCTTCTTGACGTCCTGAACGCGGTCGCGGGATGCGACAAGCAACGCGTCCGGGGAATCGACGATCACCAGATCGCTGACGCCGACCGTGCCGATGACGCGCTTCTCGGAGCTCACATAGCTGCCGGTCGTGTCGATCATATGCACATCGCCGCGTATCCTGTTCCCGCTTTCGTCGGGGGCGATCAAATCGGCCATTGCGTTCCAGGATCCGATGTCGTTCCAATCCATGTCGCAGGCAACCACGGCAAGTTTGTTCGTCTTCTCCATGACAGCGTAGTCGAGCGAGATTCGCGGGGCGGAGCCGAAATGCTCAGGCGCGAGTTCGATTTTGGCAAAGCCTTCGCCTTGACTGAAGCGGCCGTTCTCGTAGCTGTCGGAGACGGCCTGGATCACCGCGGGGCAATGCGATGCCATCTCGTCGAGCATTGTTTGTGCGCTAAAGCAGAAAATGCCGGCGTTCCAGAAGAAGCGCTTGGACGCGATATAGGCTTTGGCTGTGTCCAGATCCGGTTTTTCAACGAAACGGACGACTTTCTCACCATCCGCTTCGATATAGCCGAATGCCGTGTCCGGTCTGGTTGGGGTGATGCCCAATGTGGCGATCCGCCCGAGCTTCGCATGTTCGATGGCCCGGCACATGACGTCTAAAAATGCAGGCAGGTTGCCAACCATGTGATCGGCTGGGAAGACGCATAGAATCGCGTCAGGGCCTTGCGTTGCCTTGGCATGGATGGCGGCTGCCGCAACGGCTGCGGCCGTATCCCGGCCTTCAGGCTCCAGCAGAAAGGTGCGTGGCAGGACCACGGACTCTAGTTCGTCGAAGTCGTCCTTGGTAAGGAAGAGGTGTTCCCCAGATGTCACGGCGACGAGTTCCACTACGCCCTTTATCGAACCGGCGCGCAACACAGTGTGCTGCATCAGTGAATGCTCGTCTGCCACTTTGAGGAAAGGTTTAGGGTGCGATTGCCTTGAGGCGGGCCATAGCCGCGATCCGGCTCCGCCGCTGATGATGACGGGAACCACTTTCATAGAACAACCTCGATTTCGTCTCTGGACGTCATTTCCCGCGCCCTTAGGCCCGCCTCTCGTGAATTGCGGTCGATGTCTCTATGCCTGTTCGTTGCATCTGCCGAATTGCCCAGGTAGCGGGTCCTAATCAAGATGAGAGATTCTTTGGCTGCCTTCTATCAAAATCAAACGACTTGGGTCCTTCAGATCGAACTCAATTACCCGCGGTACGAAAAGGCGTGCATATCGTGTAAAGGCGCTCGTCGGAGGAAACCGAATTACGGTATCGCAGCGCCCGAGAAGATACATCTCAACGAGGGCGGAAATTCCGCCGTCAATCCCGAGTGCTGCGGTGTGCAAGGGGCCATCTTGATCGGATCGGAAACGCTTGGGGACGGTGAGAAGATCGGGAAACCTGGCCGACAGGTGATCCAGGATTTGCGCGCTGTCCGTGCACAAGAACAGCCGCACAGGCTTGGGGTGCGGTAACGCTTTAGCCTTATCAACCGCAGTGCACACTTGTCGAACGGCGAACTCCGGATCGGCCCAGTAGGGCGCATGGTCCATGATGTCTTCACCGTTACCATGTCGAACATGAACCCCGATGATGCTGTGCCCCTCAAAACATTCTTGGTAAATGGCATCTATGCGTGTTTGAATTTCAGACCGAGGCTTGACACTCTGGAAGACCTGCCGCTCGGCATCCTCATCGCAGCGCCACATCAAACAAGCGTCACACACTACTGTGTTCGCTTCGACATCGTGTTCGGCCTGAAAGAGCTCGCCCAACTCGTCGCGCTCTTGGAAAATCTGCTCATCTGGGCGGTAAAGGCAGTCGATCGCTGGCCTATTCCACCACTCCGGGAAGAATGGACCCGGGAAGGAAAAGTCGTTGATCCGGTCGTCGCAAATAGCCGGTACGCCAGCGATGTCATTGATCGGTTGGAAGAACACCGGAAAGGCATTTGTGAAGGGTTGGTCGAGATAGCAGGACCCGCGCCAGTCGACGGCTAGCGTTCGTCCCGACCGCTGAGCGTAGCGCCAAGCGGCCGCCAGCGACCACAGACAATCACCGAACCCCGTACGCCTCTGAGAGACGACGAACCGGCGCTTTACCAATCCACTGACCTGCATTTTCGGAAATCTCATTTCAGAGACGAGGTTGCATCTGGCTTGGGATCTCTTAATCGATACTAGTCGACCGTTACGCCGGGCGATTTGGTAGAGGCTGCGCGTGGGGCAGAAGAGCTCCCTCAGCACTGCCTATCCTTATCTCTGTGACGCTCGCAAATCTTGACGCCGGGTACACTCGCTTCCGGTTTAAATTCAGCGTTCTCTAATGCGCCCGGCGACATGTGTAAAATTGATTGCGTGAATGTGGCCCATCCATGTGATTGATACTAAGGCGTTCCTTGACCATGAGCCTCTGCTGACGTGGGGCTGGGCTTTGCTAAGCGAAACAGCCGGTCGAGGCAGTCCACAAAGTCCCTTTTTCAAGTCCAATTCTTAACTGCCTCAACGTAACATGTCATTTGCGGGCGTTTCCTGAAGGACGGATGTGCAGGACCCGCCAGCCGTCGAATGTCAGGCGCAGGCCATCCACGTCATTTATGGCCATCATGGCGTCCGGTCCCATCGAAAGATGCGACACGGCGCCCTCTGGCGCTTTCAAGTGCGCCAACATGGCGCAACTCCTGCCGGATAGCTTTCGAGCCGGCTGGACTGAGCGACTGGCACGCGATGCTGTGCGACGATGGCCGAGAGAGGAATTTTGGCGTCTGCAGCCATGTGGAGGATCGTTCCGACGGTTCTGCGGGTTCTCGGTGTCAGAGCCGACACCTGTGCGAACCCGCTCTCGTCCGTTTTCGACAGGCCCTTGAGGTTCATGACCCTGTTGTTCGCCGAGATCACCCGCCAGTTCAGCGATCCAGGTGAAGATCGGCACGCCTGTCGATGCGGCGATCATCGCCTCGGCCAGCGAAGATGATGAAGAGGGCCATTGGGTCAAGTACAAGCGCCGACCAGCGTTTCATTGCTTCAAAGCCCATTTCGGTGTCTACGCCGATACGGCCCTTGTCGAGGAGATCGCGGTCACGGCGCCCACACCCAGGACGGCAACGCCGTTCCTGATGCTCTGCCCGACAATTCCGGCGAAGTGTTTGCCGACAGCACCTACCGAGGCAATCATCTCGGCGACGCGGTGCGCGCCAAGGGTGGAAGGCCACGCATCGTCGCAACCGCTATGTGGGAGCGCGACGAGGCCGAAAGCTCGACGCCTGGAATCAACCGATCCACAGAATTTGTACTCGGATCGAGAAGATCTTCGGCACCTGTAGCCGGATGCGATGGCGAGGGCTGGCAAAGGCGGCCGTTCAAATTCGACGCACTGCGATCGCCTACAGTATGAAACACAGTTTGATGGTCGCCTCGTCCCGCCCATCGTTGAAGCCCAGCCACCGTTTTTTCGGGCTAGCGCGCCCGAAATTCCTTGGAGTAATGCCCTACCCGGCTTTTCGCCGCCGTCTCAGATGTGCGGTTCGCCCAAAGCCCCCGACTGCCACGAACTTTGTCTTCACGCGGAGCGAAACCTCGCGCCCACGACTTTGTGCCGCCGATGTGCCGCGCCGCCCCTGTCAAACAATCCATTTTATGGATGCACCTCATCCAAACAATCGATTTCACTGATCAAAACAATTTCCATTAGAAGACGCTGAAGCAGGCAAAGATTACTTGTCAGCGCAAAAGAGGGATGGTGGTTCTAGTGTGGCTTGGACCCACATGCTCGCCATTTTATCTGGGAACGGCTACGTGCCCTGCTGGCGCAGGGCAATACGATTCTACTGGCCACCAACTTCGTGGAAGAAGCGGAGCGGCTATGCAACCGACTGTGCGTGCTTGAGAACGGATGTAGAACCCCAGAAGGGCGTCCTAACTCGCTGATTGATGAGCAAATCGGGTGCGACGTGATTGAAATCTATGTCGCTCACCCCGTGAGCTGAGTTCGGCACTCAGGCCGCATGTGCGACTTAGGCAGGTTAGCGGCGAGACTCTGTTTTGCTATGCCTCCAAGCAGGAGCAGGTGTGCTCGCTGGCTGACACTGTCAATGACGAGCTCCGCGCCGCATCTGTCGAAATCCTACCATAGGGTATGAGGCGGGCCGCAGTTTGCTGGCGGTGTGGCGAGCCAGATTCGAAACTTCAACTACCATAGAGCAGGAAGAAAATGAGCGAGAACAGGAAAGTTGCTCTGGTTACGGGCATAACGGGACAGGATGGTGCCTATCTCACGCGTCTTCTGCTGGAAAAAGGCTACATCGTTCATGGGATTAAGCGACGTTCCTCTTCCTTCAACACGGGTCGCATCGAAGACATCTACCAAGACCCGCACGATCCCGATCCGCGCCTAATTTTGCATTACGGTGACCTCACTGATGCGACTAATCTCATCCGAGTAGTTCAGGAATCCCAGCCAGACGAGATTTACAACTTGGCCGCTCAGAGCCATGTCCAGGTGTCGTTCGAAACGCCGGAATACACAGCAAACGCCGACGGTATCGGAACATTGCGACTTCTTGAGGCGATCCGCCTCCTCGGTCTGAAGGACAAGACCCGCTTCTATCAGGCCTCGACTTCAGAGCTCTACGGCCTCGTGCAATCCGTACCGCAGAACGAAACAACGCCCTTTTATCCGCGCAGCCCTTACGCCGCCGCCAAGCTCTACGCCTACTGGATCGTGGTCAACTATCGCGAGGCCTATGGTATCCATGCTTCCAACGGCATTCTCTTCAATCATGAAAGCCCACTGCGCGGCGAAACTTTTGTGACGCGCAAGATCACCCGCGCCGCCGCTGCTATCTACCTCGGCAAGCAGGACAAGCTTTATCTCGGCAATCTCGATGCTCAACGCGATTGGGGCCATGCGCGTGAGTACGTGCGTGGTATGTGGATGATGATGCAGCAGGATCAACCGGATGATTACGTGCTGGCGACGGGCAAGACGACCCCTGTTCGCCAATTCGTCGAATGGGTTTTCGAAGATGTCGGCGTCGAGCTCGAATGGCGTGGTGAGGGAGTCGACGAAAAGGGCTATGATGTCGAGACCGGCAGATGCCTAGTCCAGGTAGACCCACGCTACTTTCGCCCCACGGAAGTCGATCTTCTCCTGGGCGACGCCACCAAGGCGAAGGAGAAGCTCGGCTGGGTGCATGAAACATCCGTGCGCGAGCTTGCCGCGGAAATGGTGCGGGAAGACCTCAAGGTCATGCAGACATCAGTAATAATGAAGGAAGCATAATGTACGATCTGAAGGGAAAAGCCGTGTGTGGGTCGCGGGCCACAAGCATGGTGGGCAGCGCTGTTGTACGCCGCCTCGCGTCTGAAGACTGCAAAGTTATGGCCGCCCCGACGTTTCCCCCAAATTTTATTTCAGTCGTGAGTTCGTTTCCGGGGGTGGATTTGCCCTGATGGGCGGTGGACGCGACGGGTGCTGGCGCGGAGCGTTTCACGTTGCGCAGCGCGAGCGACCGTCGCGGGTTGAAGGTCGATGCAAATTCGTTGGCCATCCGATGTGCGAGTGCGGACGCGCGCCGTTGTAATCGGCGCGCCATACATTGAGCCTCGCGCGGGCCTGGGCCAGGGACGTGAACCGCGTCTCGTTGAGGAGTTCATCGCGAAGGGGGCCGTTGAAGCTCTCGCGTTAGGGTCCTAGCCAACCTCTGACTGTAACTCGCGGAAGCGATTTACGGCAAGGGCACACACCAGCTCGTCCACGGCGTTCGTACTGAAGTTTGGAAAGTTATAATACGGGTACACACCTCCATGGCGGAACATATCTCCAATATCTCACGATTACCAGATAGCTATCTGCCTTCACCTACCTCGGCCTAGTGCAGAATCTTGGCCGAATGAACTCGGCACTCTTGCTGCACACCAATGGTCCGTCCCGCGCGAAGTGCCATCTTACCGCCGCAGCTTACCTTCAAATCCGGCACTGGCGAGGATCTAGAACCAAGCCGGCGGCGCCGGGGATCAAATAAAAAGCCGCCGACCGAAGCCAGCGGGCTTGATTGGGATGGCCCGCGCGGACGGTCAAGGCTGCGCCGGCCGACCATGGCGGAGGGACCACCTTGGTCAACGGCACGGCCCGATGACGGCGTGCCGATGTACCACAACATGCGGCGAGATAGAGCCTTCCGGCGTCGCGGAAAAAAAGCCCGCCGGTTTTGAGCCAGCGGGCAAGTTCTGGAGTGGCTGAGATCAACCCAGCATCAGTCAACGACCGGCGGAAGGGTTGGTTGCAGTGGATACCAGCTAGCCGCAGCATGCTGTGAATCGTAGCAATGTGAAAAACAAAACTCTGGACTTCTAGGTCGGACTCGCCCCAATATTTGTTTGGGGGAGTTCACATGAAAATTGGAGCACTCGTCGCAAGTGCAGCCCTGTGCGTCAGCGGCTGCTCTACGAGCACTGTCGTGTCGGACAGCGGTCTCACGGCAATGAATACCGTTGCGCTATGTCACGTTCTCGCCAGCAGCACGGACGAACAGTATCGTAGTCGGGTAGCGGCCCTTCTAGTGCGCAGGGGCGCAACAGCAGAGAAGTGCACCAGGCTTGTGCAAACCGACAATGCTGTCGCGACAGGCATAGCGATCGCGGCTGTCGGCGGCGCAGCTGTGGGTGTCGCTGCCAACAACGGCTATGGAGGCGGAACATATTACCGGCCGCCACCACAAACCTATGGCGTCGCGTGGGACCAATTCTATGGCCAGAACTACAGCGTTATCTGGCGCTGCCGCGACCGGTCCACCGGGCGGTTCGTTGACGACTACTATTGCGCCGGCCTGCCCATGGTCGACAGCGCATGGCCGGGCTGGTCGGCGTAGCGGGTGAGCAGGCCATACCGCAAATATCGATTCAATCCGTGGCAGAGACCCACCGGTGCCAAGCTGTGGCGGCGCCAACTTGCGAGCGTGCCGGCAATGCTCGGTCTTACGGCAGCGGCGGCAGTGGCCGCCTGCCTGGCGCCGTCGGGCGCGCAACGTAGCGACGATGCATCAAAGGCCAGCCCACGAAGGGCGGCGCCCGCCTCGCTTACCGGTGTCGCTTCCGTCATTGACGGCGATACGATCGAAATCCACGGCCAGCGCGTCCGCTTCAACGGCATCGACGCGCCAGAGAGCCGGCAGCTGTGCCGCGATGCGAATGGCGCCGAGTATCCTTGCGGCCGGCGATCGGCCGAAGCGCTGGACACTTTCCTGGCCGCGTCGAGGCCGCTCGAATGCACATTCGTGACGTGGGATCGCTACCACCGCTTTATCGGCGATTGTCGGCGCGCCGACGGCGCGGGCGTGGCCGCCTGGATGGTCAAGCACGGCCAGGCGCTGGATTGGCCTCACTACAGCCAGGGCGCCTATGCGTGGCAGCAGGCGCAAGCCCAAGCCTCAAAGATCGGCCTGTGGGCCGGGACGTTTCAGGCACCCTGGGAATGGCGCGCTGCGCACGCCGACGGCGCGGCGCCGTCGAGTCGCCCGCTGGGCATCATCAGCCGTAAGCTGGTCGCGCAGAGCGGCTATTCTTGCGAGCCGCGGAGAACGTGCAAGCAGATCGGTTCCTGCGACGAAGCCAACTGGTACCTGCAAAACTGCTCATGGGGCGGAAAACTCGATCGCGACAAGGATGGGATCCCATGCGAAACACTCTGCTAGCTGAAATGTAACGGACTAAGCGCGCTACGGCCTGTTCGGGTATTCTATCATCTGAAGGGCAGAAAAAGCTATTGCGACAATAGAGAGAAGACGCCTTAACCAAGACTTTCAAAATCGTTAACATAATTATCTTTCAGTGTATGCTGACAGGCGATCAAGGCGTGATGTTGCCCTGTCGGGGGCGAGTAAAATGCAGACTGTGATGAGTCAAAAGCTGGCAAGCTATGGCCAGTGGACCTACCGTGGTGCCTGGGCCCTAGAGATTTCGGCCGCAGCGCGCATTGCGGGACCGTCTGACTGAATGCCAAAAAGGGGGCCGTTTCCCGACCGACAGCTTTGATGCCGGCATCCCCATAAGCGGACATTCATCACCCGCACGGTCTCGTCCGGTCCGGGTATCGCGGACGGAACATTTCTACTGGGCAGAAAACGGCAGTATCTGGAAGGACGCGGGCCTGCTCGGCACGCCAGTCGCACCCATTGATTAGCCCAATGCCTTCCGAAATGCCTGGACAGAATTGTCGAACGGCAGTTCCCGGCCCTATAAGTGACGTATGAGCGCAAGAATCCCGACTGATTCTCGAAAGATCCAAGAAAAACAAATATTTTGCCTCGAAAGATTATCATTTCGATGATCAACACGCTTGCCTTGAATCTCGTAGCCGATGTGATGAAATGGGACAACGAGGTCGCCACCGAAGAGTACGCATGGCTGCGCCTCATCTCGACGATGAAATACGACGGCTATTCGGACTTTCGCGCGGGAATCCGCTTCCTCGAAAGCCTCGTGTCATGGCTGCGCCATTTCGCTGAGGCCGATCGTCCCATTGCCTACCGGTTTATTAAGACCCGCCTTGTCTACATCTCGACGCTCGAGATGCAGCGCGTGATCGAAACGTTCATCCCCGAGACGGTAACCCCTTACCTACGCGGCTCCGTCGGCGACGAGCTTGGCATCAAGCCCTACGAGGTGTGGAAGACAGCGGAAGCTGCGGCGGCCTTCAGGAGGCGTCTGCGCGGCTGCCTCTTCGTCGGACTCAGCGACGGCAGCCGGATCGACGTGCTCCGGCGAGCCAACGCCGGGCGCCTCTCGCAAGAACAGGTCGTCCCGATGATGAACGTCGACCACGACAAGTGGAAGAGCCTAGCCGACGACCTGAAGGAAGCGCTCGGGGGCAACGCGCGCTTTAGCGACGTCTACCTCATCGACGACTTCACCGCCTCGGGCACGACCTTCATCCGCTTCCCAGAGGGCAAGCCCAAGGGTAAGCTCCACAAATTCGAGAAAATTGTCCAGGACGCCAAGAAACGCCTCAAAGACGACTTCCCTTTGGCGGAGGGCTACACGATCCATATCCACCATTACGTATCGACCAACCAAGCGCATGACGCCCTCGTCGAGCGGGTTACCGAGGCGAGCGAGAAGCTCGATAATAAGAGCTTTGGGCGCGCCCTTATCACCGAGGGCATGCTGCTGCCGAGCGACCTAAAGATTGCCACGATCGACAAAGCGACTAGGGTCGCGACGCCGACCTACGAAGCCGATGAGCCCATCGTAGATCTATGCGGGCGCTACTACGATCACGACCTCTACATGCGTCTCGAAAAGCACTGCACGGAGGCAGGACAAACCGACATGAAATACGGCTATGCCGACTGCGCGCTGCCGCTAATCCTTGAGCACAATACACCGAACAATGCCATCCCGATCCTTTGGGCGGAGACCGACGGCAAGCTCGGGCACCGGATGCATCCGCTCTATTTCCGCCGCGACAGACACGGTTGACGCGATGGCCAATCCCTTCCTTCGCCGCGCGACCGAATATGTCCGGGAAGACGAGTCCTTCCTTTCGATCGTTAGTCCCGCCCCGCTTACGACCTTTCTAGCTATCAGCCGGAATAAGGACGACATGTTCGAGGTGCCAGTCCGCATCATCGGCGCCCCGGGCAGCGGCAAGACAATGCTCGCTACGCTGGCCGAGTTCCGGATGGTTGAGACAATTCTCAAGGACGAGACCAACGCCACCAACCGCACACTGGCGGATGCCCTTGCACAGGCAGGCTTTCTAAAGAATGGAAAGCCTCATGTCGCCGCCGTACGGGTCCCCATGGAATCCGAATACAGAGAGTTCTGGGAACTCCCCTACGATGCCATCGTCAAAACCAAGCTCGCCTTCTGGCTCGTACAGGCGCGAGCCATGCTCGGCCTCATCCGCAATCTTACTGCGAACAGGACGCGGAATATTGACGCCATCGAGTTCATCCCGCGGGCCAACTACGAAGCCCACCTAGAACAGATTGGCGGCCTGTCCGCCCTAGGCATCCGCGACCGGGCGCTCGCTGTCCAGCGTGCCATCTACGCCGTCGGCGCGGGCCTGCGGGCGCCAAAGCTCGAGGATCTTCCGGTCGACGCCACCGCTCCCTACGCGCCGTTTGACGCTATCAGCCGAATTCGCATTGAGTGGAATGGCGAGACCATCGAGATGAGCCCGCTCGTCATGCTCGACGACGTCCACGCGCTGCACCATCATCAGCTTGAGGCCATGTTCGGCATGCTCTCGCACCGGGAGATGAAGTTCGGCCGTTGGATGATGATGCGGCTCGACGCGTTCAGTCCCGGCGCAGTCATGCGCTCGCCGGCCATCCAGCCGACGCACAACCGCGCAACCGGGCGCGACTTCGTCGACATCCTCATGCAGGGCGACGAGAAGAAGGACGCCTCGCGTCGCCAGTTTCGGACCATGGCGCGCGACATGGCCAAGCGATACCTGCCGATGGTCGAGGGTCTTCGCAATCGCAACGCCACTGACATCGACCGTCTCGTCCCCAGCGAACCGCCGAAGCTGAGTTCCGGCCAGATCAAGGAACTCGAGGGCCGCGTCGCCAGAGACCAGAACAAGCTAAAGATCGGACCAACGCGGCGCAACGAAATCAACGAAATCGTCGATGACTTCATCAGACGCACGAAATCCTACGACGACGGTCCTGAGGTCGCGCTTGCGATGAAGCGCATACTACTGCACCGCTACTCGGTTCGCGTCGCACGCTCGACACCCTCGTTGTTCGAAGAGATCGACCCGGATCCTAAGACGCCTCTCAAAGCCGATGCCGACGTCGCACACGGCGCTCGATTGCATCTTCATCACGAATACGGTCGACCACTCCACTATGGCGTCGATGATGTCTGCGACGCTAGCAACGAAAATGCCGAGGTCTTCCTGCAGTTCGCCGGCGCCCTCGTTGCCAACGTCGAGACCCGGGCGATCCGCAACAATCCCCTGGCCCTGTCAGCACGCGACCAGCAATCGATCCTGATCGATAAGGCGAAGTCTATTATGGACGCGTGGGCGTTTCCTCACGCTCAGCGTGTGCGCGCCATGGTGGATGCCATCGGCCATGACTGCCGAGAGGAGTCGCTTCTTCCCAATGCCCCACTCGGGGCGGGGGCCAACGCCATCGCCATCCTTGAGGAGGAAATGGCGGCGCTATCCTTCGACGACGAGCTTGGCTCGGTACTGAAATACGCGATCGCCAACGGCGCGATTACTATCGAGCGCAACTACGGGCAGGGCAACAAACTCTGGGCGCTGATCGAAATCAGCGGCACTGTCGGACTGGTATACGGCCTGACCTTCAATCGTGGTGGCTTCCTGCCGCAGAAGATTGACTATCTACGAAGGGTTACGGGGCTTGTGAATGCGTAGGCACTGGCACAACTGCATCGCCAATTTTGACGAGGCGGTAGATGCCTTCGTGGCCGACTACTTTGCCGACGCATCACGCCGCGTCCTGCTCGTGGCGGCGGCGGGTTTCGACCCTCGGTCGCGCCGCGTCTCCCAGATGCTAGCCGACACTCTCGGCGACCGCTTGTCGGCGGTGTTCATCCGAGAGGAGCGACCCGGAGCTTCCGACGCGTTGATTCAGGAGGCCGATACAAACGAGAGCGCCCTCAGGATTATTGTCCAGAAGTGCGCGGTCTTAAAGGTCGATGTCTTCGCCGACGACGGAGCGCCGGTCGGCGGTTCGCGTATCGTATCGCTGCTCGGACAACAGCCAGTCGCCAGCGATGTGACGGACGTGATCCTCGACCTCAGCGCCCTTTCCATCGGGATCGGCTTTCCGGTCGCCAGGATGCTTCTTGAGGATTGCGAAGCGGCCAGCAATCGCGCCTTCCACCTCATGATCGTCTCGAACCCAGAAATGGACGACAAGATCTCGAGCGTGCCGTCGAGCCGAGCCGGGGCGGTCAAGGGCTTCTCGCTTCCGGTTGAGGCCGACGACCAAGGACTGGCGCAAGTCTGGATCCCGCAGCTCACGCGCGGATGCACCTCGGCGCTCACCCAGATCGGCGCGGCAATCGGGCGCTGTTATAAGATCTGCCCACTCCTGCCCTTCCCGGCACGTAATCCGCGCCGCGCCGACGACCTGCTCTCCGAATACCGGACCGCGCTAGTCGACGAGTGGGAGGTGGATCCGAGGGATGTCGTTTACGCCTCCGAGCGCAACCCGCTTGACTGCTTCCGCACGCTGTCGACCTTGAAGACTCGTTTTGACCTTACTATGAAAGGGACCTATGAACCCCGTATGGTTCTCTCGCCCGTCGGCAGCAAGGTGCTCGCTGCCGGTGCCCTGATGGCCGCCATAGAACACGAGATGGCCGTGCAATATCTCGAGACTGAGAGCTACGTCTTCCGTCCCGAGCCGACGCCGACCGACCTACCGGACATGACAGTCCACCTAATCCTTTCCGGACCGCTCTACGCTGGCTACGATCGAGCGGCAGGACCGTCATGACGACTCCGATCTTTAGCGCAAAGCTGGACGCGCTGCCTGCTACACTCGAACTCTTTCGTGAATATGACGCCGGTGGTCTGGCCACGGCCTTGGCAGCTGGGTCCCGGTGCCACGCGCTCTCGATCGGGTCAGGCGGATCCGCGATTGCGGCGGAGTACCTCGTTCGATGCCGGGATACGCTTGGTCTGGGCCCCACGACCGTGCAGACCCCGATGCAGGTGGTACTGGATCAGCATGACCTGACCGAGAGCGACGTCTGGCTGTTCAGCGCTGGTGGCGAAAATCCCGACGCTGCAGCCGCCTCGCGAGCAGCGCTTGATCGCAAAGCCCGGAGCATACATCTCGTCACACGCAATCCCGACGGGGCCGCCGCCGACATCGTCGAAAAAGGCGGCGGCTACCTGCATGTCGTGCCTGTCGCCGAGCCTAAGGACGGATACCTCGCCACCCATTCCCTTCTGTCTTCCGTCGTCGGCCTACTCCTCGCCTGCGACCAAGTTTCGCGGGATCCTCGTGGAACATTACACCTCCTAGATGCGCTCTCCTCGTGCCTCACGGACATGCGCGATCCAGCCACGAGGACGTCACGCACCGTCGCAATGTCACACCTGCGACGCACGGACACCGTCGTTGTCACTGCTGATCCCCTCCTCAGGCCGACTGCGGTATTATTCGACACCTCGATCTGGGAGGCCGCGCTATGCCACGTGCAGACGGCCGACTTCCGGAACTTGGCCCACGGCCGGCATGCCTGGCTTCACCATCGTCTAGACGAGACTCTCATCCTCGCCTTCACCGGCACCGACTCCCGCGCGACGTGGGCGGCGATGGAAACTTTACTCCCGACCTCGCTTCACCGTCTCACGCTTGATTTCGGATCAGGCGGCCGTCTCGATAACGTCTTGTCGCTGGTTGACGGGCTGGGCATGATCGAGGCTATGGGAGTGGTCCTCGGGATCGATCCCGGCAAGCCAGGCATCGGCGATTTCGGGCGATCGATATATGAAGACCGATCCCTTGCCGACCTCGCCAAAGCGATGCCTGCGCACGTTCGCCATAAGCGCGCAGCGATCGCAAAGTCGGACGTCCACAACCCTGCGGATGATTCCCTGGACACGATCGGACGCAACCGCTTGCAGTTCCTGTCGCAGGCCGATATCGGCGGCGCCGTCTTTGATTACGATGGCACCATCGTCACCACCGCCGGTCGCTGGTCGGTTCCCGATCAGGTTATCGTCGACGAACTGGTGCGCCTCCACCGCGCAGGTCTCGCGATCGGGTTCGCGACTGGCCGCGGCGGCTCGGCTGGCGAAGATCTTCGGAAGGTCCTTCCGGCCGAAATCCTGCCTTCGATCCCGATCGGCTACTACAATGGAGGCTATCTCCGGACAGCGGACGTCGACATCGGCCAGGATCATCCGCTGGCCGATCCGGCGATTGTAGAGACCGCAGAGTGGCTGCGCCAGCGTGGTGAACTCTTTCTCCGGCATGAGTTCAAGCACCGCGAGGTCCAGATCACTGTCGACATGGACCGTCTCTGCCACCCTTACCGGTTTCCCATCGACATGGAGGCCTGCCCACCCTTCGCCGCTGATCGGATCCGCGTTACTGGGTCGGGCCACAGCTACGATATCATTCCGTCGACCTCGAGCAAGCTCGTCGTCGTCGATGCCCTACGGGCCCAACTGCCGGCTTGGGCGGAAGTGCTCTGTTTCGGGGATAGCGGATCACACCCTGGCAATGATTACGCACTTCTCTCCCATCGGTTCGGGATCAGCGTCGGTGAAGTCTGCGGAGCGGCGAACGGGTGCTGGTCTCTGTTCGGTGCAGGCCCGATCGGTCCTGATGCCCTTCTCAAGATCCTTCGCGCCCTGGTACCATCCGAGAATGGCAGGATTCGCTTCGACGTTGCATCACTTGGGCTCGACAGGCGATGAAAAGCGGATACACAAGGTACATGCCAGACTCAACCTGCCATCACGAACATCGTGTCGACGTTGTCGGGACCGGCTTCACGGTCCTCGACCGCGTCTATGCCAATGGCGACCTCACGGAAGAAGCACTAGGTGGATCTTGCGGCAACGTTCTAGTCTCGCTGGCCATGCTGCATCGTCATGTTGCACCGGTCTTGGCGCTCGGTGACGATGACACGGGTAAGCGTCTGATCGACGAATTCATGCAGGCAGGAGCGACTATCCGCTACATCACACGGCGCGCCGACTTACGGTCTCCCGTCCTGGCACAAGAGCTGGATACCGAGTCGGGTCGCCACGACTTCAGCTTCGTCTGCCCGGAGACCTGTGAGGACCTGCCACGCTATCAGCCGATCAGCGAGACAGAGCTCGCGTTCGCGCTACCGATGCTGGTTCATTGCAGCGTCTTCTATTCCGACCGTCTATCGGACAACATCCTCGAAGCGATGAGGGCAGCGGGTGAAGCGGGCGCCATCATATTCTTCGAGCCATCGGATTTCGAGGAGAGTGAGCTTTTCGATGAGGCGCTCCGGCTGGCCACCATACTTAAATATTCTGAGGACCGCCTGGGAGAGCGGCTCGCAGGCCGCCTGACCGATTGCGTCCGCATAGTCACCTACGGCGCCGCCGGCCTTGAAGTCCGCGACCGTGGCGAGTCGATCTGGTGCGAGGCGATTGACGCGCCAGCGGTCCTAGACACCTGCGGATCAGGCGACATGGTTAGCGTGGGCGTGATCGATTGGCTGCTGACCAAGCAGTTCGAGACCGCTTACCTGAAGGCGAAGGATCTGATGGAAGGCATCGTCGCCGGTCAGCGTCTCGCCGCAGAAAACTGCGCCTTTGCAGGCGCTCGCGGGCTCTTCAAGAAGCGTGGCGCGAACTACGTCCGCGAGATCCTGAGCACGCGCTCCGCGAGGTTTTAAGCGCCAATCACTCAGCGGCGACCAGACGCGCTTTGCTTTCGTCGGCACCGGCGAGGCGGAGTTCGTCGCGGATTTCCATCAGCAGCACGCCTAACATGTTCCGGCCTACGCCGTTGACCTCGCCCCACAGCCGATTGACCTCGCTGTCGACGGTTGCGCTCTCCACGAGCCTGGCGTCGCGCGTGGATAAGAGCAGTTCCCGCAGGTCGGGGTATTGGGTAAATTTGGCTCGGAGGACCGCCCGCATGCGGTCGAACTTGGTCGTCGACCAGCCCGGCGCGATATCCCAGTAGTAGAGGCCGTGAGCTGCCATCGCGAGGAGCGCGGGCGACGGAGCCTCCATAAGCCATTTCCGCACGGCCGGCTTGCGAGCCTTGCCCGCTTGATATGCATGCTCGCTGGTAGCGAAAACCTCCCCCTCGAATACTATGTCTCGCCGATAGAGGTTGCTGAGCGCGCCGTAGGGTTTCTCACTCGCCCGATAGAAGTGGATTTCGTGCATCGCTGCGTCCTTGCAAATTCACATTTCATATAGCATGCTAATTTGCATGAAACCAAGTAGCAAGCAAATAAGCGGCGTCCAGAAGCGAATCTTAAGCGCTCGGGCGAAAAGGAATCTGAGCTATGCCGATCTCTCTAAGATGGCGCGCGTACATGCCAGTCAGGTCAGCAGAATTTGCGCGGGTGACTTCAAGACGTTCAGCAACAACGTCGTGCAAATATGCAAAGTTCTGAAGGTCAAAGTTCCCCGCCTTGAGGAGGAAATCGATATGGACACGGAATGGGCGAAGGCCCACGCCAGCCTTCGTCGGATATGGGATGAGACCCCGGAAGGCGCGATGACCATCAGGCGAGTGCTGGACGCCATTGCTGATTTACGCGCTTCTCATTCCCCGAATGACGCTGGGCCATTGCGGTGACCTTCGTCCGCAGTGCGCGGCGGCGACCGGGTCAGCCTGCTGGCCGATAGACGCCGACGCCTGAAATTGGATAAATTCTGATCGTTGAAGGTAACTGCACCGGCGGTTATGCATTGTCTGCAGGCCCATCCGAGCGTCCCAACCTGTCAGACCTTTCGCGCCCAAACATTGGATGGCAGCTTTCAGGATCCTGCCTCTCGTTTCAGAACGACCACCATGGGCGCAGAGCCGGCATTGATTCGGGGCAGATCAGCTCGTCTATTGTGCCCTATGTTTCGGCTTGCCGCCGGCAAATTGCTTCAATGCATTTGCCCGCCTAGAAAGGTGCCCCCTCGGACTCAATGGTCGCTGTCACTTATTCGGACCCTGAAATTGGCTGCCGCCGCGATTTCTCTGACTTGTCGACGACAGGGAGCCCTTCCTTTCTGGCCTTGGCAAACGCTCGATCGCTCTCCAGGAACTCCGCCAGCATGAACGGGATCAGTTCCGCTACCGATTCGGACTCGCCATAGGTCTGACGATAGAGCGCCGCATAGTCCTTCAGTGCTTGGTTCATGTCTGCACTTACGCTTATGGTGATCTTCGAAGGTGTCCGATCCGGAAGTTTGCCGAGTTTCAGATTGGTCATGATGACTCCAGTCAATCCGGGTACGGCCGCAGCACAAGATCCTTGTGCACGATGACGCGCAGTGGCCAACCGGGCCGGACAGTGATGGTGGGTTGGATATTGAGGTTCTTCTCGGTGATGCGTTGGCCAGCTCGACTGACGTTCTGCTGAGCGGATTCGCGGATTGCTTTGACCAGGTCGCTTTCGTCTTCCCCGAGGCTCAGCTCGGTGCCGACCCCTAGCAACGTGGCCAGCGCAACGCCTTTCATCAGCTGCCAGGTGTGGAAATCCACCTTGTCCTCAAGCCCGGCATAGCCGGCGGTGTCCGTCGCCGGCAGATTGTCGATTTCGATCGAAGAGCCGTCGGGCAGCAGTATCCGTTGCCAGACCAGCAGCGCGCGCCTTTGTCCAAAGGCAACAACGCTGTCATAGGTGCCAATCAGGCGAGAGCCTTGCGGAATGAGCAAGGTGCTGCCGGTGACTGTGTCGTGCACATTCTCGGTAACCTGTGCGACGACGAGGCCGGGCAAGTCGGAATTGATGCCAGTGATCAGGCTCGCTGCGATGACGCTGCCGGCCATCAGCTGATACGGCGAAGCCGGCGTCTGCAGTGCATGCAGATTGTAGATTCCACTTGTGTTCCGCTGGCTGACAAAATCGAGCTTGCGCTGTTGATTGTTTTGGTCGCCGTCGGCCGGTGCTACGGAAGCTGAATCGCGTGCGGCATCGGATTTTGGAGCAGTTGCCTCAAAGGGTGGACGCCCGCCCTGCCCGTTGCCGGCGGCATCCGCTTGCCGGGGTCGATTTTCGATCCGGAAGAAGACTTGCGATTCGCGCGCCTCGATCGCCTGCTGTGCAAGGCGCTGCTCCTCCGCCGAGACCTCCTGGCCCGGCGCGATGCCCAGCTGGCGTTGGTGCTCAAGGATGGGGCGGCCGAGGTCGCCGGGCAGCGGTGGTCCAAGCACCGGAGGCGGCTTGATCCCGGAATAGTCCTTAGGCAGCCTTTCAAGAGCCCCTGCGGTCGGCTTCCGCTCAGTATTGTAAAGCTCTTCAGCCTGCTCTTTGATGCGCAGCGCCGGTCCCTGCAGCGCCATCATGGTGACGCCTAGAACGGTCCCGGAACCAACAGCAGCAATGGCGACAATAATGCTGCGCTTGAAGCGCACAGCGCGGCGAGGCGAGGCCCGCAGCTGCAGCTGTTCTGGATCGAGTTTCGGTGGAGCATCGGAGCGGGAAGTATCCGTCATGGGCCGTCCCTCACCTGCTGGAACGCGAAAAGAGCAATATCCGCCTCGGCGCTTGCCTGCCGTCGGTCCTCGTGATGCGCACCACCTGCTGCTGCTTGGCGCCGAGGCGCAGTTCGGCTGCGGCGAAGAGGCGATCGACGATGTAATAGTTGCCCCGTATGCGGTAGTTGACGAGCTGGTTGTCCCCGTCAGCACCGACGATGAAGAGCGGCGGAGCCTCGCCCTGATCGATGCGGCGCGGAAACTCGATATAGACCTTGCTGCCATCATCGAAGGCGCGCGTCGGCCTCCAGGGCGGCATGTCGCCCGTAATCGAATAGCGGAAGCGAATATTTTCGAGAGCCACATTCGACGCCAGTGGCATAGCAGCCTCGGCCTGCGCATTGCGCCGGCGTAGCGCGATGATCTGGTCCTCGCTGTAAGTCCAGGAGATGGCCGCCATGGCGGTCTTATCCGTGCTTTGAAGCTGCAGGTGATAGCTTCGCCGGTCCGTGGTGATCACCAGATTGGTGGCAAGTCCTGGCGCGAAGGGCTTCACCAGCACATGGGTGCGCTGGTCATCGCCGGAGCCACTGACGGTGTCGCCAATTACCCAGCGCACTGTATCGCCGGCCGACACGGATTGGAGTTTCTCGCCTGACTGCAGAGCGATATCGCTGACGCGCTCCGGTGCGGCATAGAGCTGGTAGAGCGCGCCTTCGGCAAAAGGGTAAACCTGCACCGCATTCACATAGCCATATTTGGTGGGTTGCTGCGTCGCCGCCTTGTTGGCATCGGCGACACGTTCTTCAGGCGAGCGCTTGTCCTCAGCAGCCTTGCCCGGCTCGGGCTGCAACTGGCCGGGCAGCGGCAGCGGTTTCGGCACTTCCACGACCTTGACGGGCTTCTCCGGCGCCTTCTCAATCGCGGCCGGCTTGAAGTCAGCATGGTCATAGGAAATCTGCGGTGGCGGCACCGGCTTCGAGGCACAGGCCGAAAGTACCGCGGTCGACGCCGACAGGATCAGGACGGTGCGGAGCGATGGGGCTCTATTTGTCATTGGCGGGCTCCTTCGGGGAAACGGTTGTCGGCGCGGCGCTGTCCAGCTCGCGCGACCAGTCGATGGCATTGATGAAGACGCCGAGCGGGTTTCTGCGCAGCTGATCGGTATTGTTCGGCGGCCGGATCACAATGGTGAGGATCCCGGTCCAACGCGTTGTGCTGGCGAGGCTGCCGCGCTCAAAGACCTGCTCGGTCCATTTGACTTGAAAGGAGTTGTCGGACGCTCGAACCACGCTCGTCACCTGCACCGAGACGCTGCGCGTGCCGATCTTGCCGAACGGGTCATTGGCCTTAGCGTACTCATTGAGAAAGAGGGCTGCACCGTCGGTGGCGAAGTCGTAGGCCGAGAGCCAATTCTGCCGCACCAGCACCGCATCGGTGGAGACGGAGCGGATATTCTGGATGAAATGGCCGAGATGCCAGGCAATCTGGGCATCGTCGGGCTCGTAGGTTTGGATTGCCGGCGCGACAGCCCGTGTTTCACCGAAGCGGTCGACCTCGACAACATAAGGCACGACGCGGCCCTGCATCGACTGCCACAAGAGTCCACCAGAGAGCCCGATGGCCAGAGCGAGGCAGCCAAAGGCCATCAGGCGCCAGTTCCTTGCCTGCACGCGCGCAGCGCCGATGCGCTCGTCCCAAAGTTGGGCGGCCTTCTGGTATGGTGTGACGGGGTGGGGCGTCTTCCCGTAACGCTGAACAGGTCGCTTGAAGAGCATCTAGTCTTCCTTATCGTTGAGAGAGGGGTTGGCCCCGCTTCCACCCCGATCGCCATCGCGGACGGCCTGCGTGGCGGCGTGGCGATGGGCGCGCGCGGTCTGTTGGGAACGCAAGCGCCTCGCCCACGCCGGCGCGGCATTGGCACCTGACGCGGCAGGGTTTCCGGTCATTGATGCGGTCGGCGTGCCGCCCGTCGCGGTCCAAGCGGCATCGCGGCCGGCATCGGCGCTGCGCCGGAATGGTTCTGTTGCAGATCGCATTCCCCGCATCGCGGCGCCGCCAGCTGCGCCGGCAACGCCCTGCAGTCCAGCAGCTACGCCGGCGAGGCCGGACTCGGGCGATGTTGCACGCCCCATCTGCCAAGCTGTGGAAGCAGCCGATCCCATGGCCGTGCCGGCTCGAACGGCGGCGAGACCGCCGCCGGTTGCCATGCGCGCGCCGGCAAGCGCCGCACCTCCGGCAACGAGCGTTGATCCGCCAGCCGCCGCGGTGGTTCCGAGTGCGGCTCCCGCGCCAAGCTGCGGCGCGCCCGAGACAAGACCCGAGGCAATTCCCGGCCCGAAAATGCCGAGCCCAAGCAGCGCCAACGCGCCCAGTACCTGTGACATGGCCGCGGCCAAGTCCGGCTCCTTGCCTTGCAGCGCGGAAGCGAACTCGCCGAAGAGCGTAGAGCCGATGCCTACGATGACAGCAAGCACCATGACCTTAATGCCGGACGAAATCACATTGCCGAGCACGCGCTCGGCCAGAAACGCCGAGCGGTTCCAGAGCGCGAAGGGCACCAGAACAAAACCGGCCAATGTGGTGAGTTTGAACTCCAGGACGGTGATGAAGAGCTGAATTGAAAGAATGAAGAAGGCGATGAGGACCAGAAACCAGGCGAGAAGCAGCACGAAGATGGTCAGCGCGTTGCCAAAGATCTCGGGGAAGCCGACTAGCTGGCTCGCTTGATTGAGCAGCGGCCAGGCGCCCTCGAAGCCGGCCGCGGCAATGCGGCCTGGCCGCAGGAGACTGTCGGCGGACAGATTGCCGGCCGATGCGTTGATGCCGAGCCCGGCAAAGGAATGGTAGATGATGTCGGCGAGGTTCCTAAAATTGTTCAGGATGAAGGCGAAGGCGCCGACATAGAGCACTTTTCGGACAAGCCGGCCAAGAACATTGGGCTCGCCGCCGAACGCCCAGACGAGGCCTGCCAGCGTGATGTCGATGCCGATCAGGATGGTGGTGAGAAAGGCGACGTCGCCCGAAAGCAGACCGAACCCGCTATCAATATAGCGGGTAAAAGTCTCCATGAAGCGATCAATGACGCCGAGGTCATTCATGTCGCCGCCTTCCTCGTTGTCTTCAAGAACTGCTGATCAGTTGCCGGGATAGGCCGTTCCGGTGCCCAGGAAACGCTTCGTCGTCTCGCGGGCGGCTTCCTCGGACTGCGCCTTGCGGGCAGCATCTTCGGCTTCAGCCCGGAACTGGGTCGCGAGCAGCGTCTGGATCTGGATCTGCTGCTTGGTCGAAAGCGCGATCAGCTGATTGGTGGCCTGGCTTGCCTCAAGGGCACCTGCCGCGCCCTGACTGCGGTTGACGAGATCGGTAAGCAGGTCGCCGTCGGCCCGCACGTTCTCCACGATCTGCGACTGCGCGCTCATGGTTTGGCGGAACGCCTGCATGGCGTTTTGCCAGCGCTCGCGCGCGGCGCTCGCCACATCGCTGACCTTGATTGTGGCGTCGTAGCTTTCCGGATATTGCACACGCCACTGGTTCTGAAGCTTGTCGAGATCGAAGCTCAGGCCGCTGGCCTGGGTCATCAGGCCGTCGATCCGTTGGAGCGAGCCGGTGAGCTGGCCGACGGAAGAAAAATCCAGGCGCTGAAGGTTGCGCGCCATGTTCTGCAGCATGGTCGCCTGGTTCTGAAGCGACTGGATCTGGTTGTTTATCTGCTCCAGGGAACGTGCCGCTGTCAGCACGTTCTGCGCATAATTCGACGGATCGAACACGATTAGGGCGTGGGCCGGCTGGACGTAGTCGGCCATCGGTTTTGCGATTAGGGAAACGGTGATCAGGCTGGTGAGAAGGCGGCGCCGCATCATGACGATTGCTCCTTGTCTAGTTGAGGGAATTGCTGAAGAAGCTCGGCAGCCCAATCGAGGCCGCGCGCACTCAGGAACCGGGAGGCAAAGCTGTCCTGCCCGTGCTCTGACAGGACGCTGTCGATCAAAGCTTGCGTGGCCGGATCAGAGGCGCCGCAGAGCGCAAGAGCGATCGGGCCGAGCCCGAGCTCGAAGAGGCGGTTGCCGCGGCGCGACTGCAGATAATACTGGCGCTTCGGTGTGGCACGGGCGACCAATTCGATCTGCCGCTCGTTCAGGCCGAAGCGCTCATAGGCTGCCCGCGCCTGCGGTTCCACGGCACGGTCATTGGGAAGAAAAATGCGCTGTGGGCAGCTCTCGATGATCGCCGGCGCGATTGAAGAGCCAGCGATGTCGGCAAGCGACTGCGTGGCAAAGATCACCGACACGTTCTTCTTTCGCAGCACCTTCAGCCATTCACGGATGCGGGCGGCAAAGAGAGGGTTGTCGAGATAGACCCACGCCTCGTCGAGCATCAGCAGCGTCGGCCGTCCGTCGAACCGCTCCTCGAGACGATGGAACAGATAGGTGAGCACCGGGAGCACAGCGCCTTGGCTGTGCATCAGCTCTTCGGTCTCGAAACACTGCACATCCGACAAAGCCAGCCGATCTTCATCGGCATCGAGCAGACGCCCGAACGGGCCATCGAGCGTGTACGGCATCAACGCGGATTTCAGCGCATTGGACTGAAGCAGAACCGACAGGCCCGTCAGCGTGCGTTCCTGCACCGGCGCAGTGGCAAGGCTGATGAGTGCCGACCAGATCGCCTCCTTTACCTCCGGCGTAACGGTGACATTCTCATGGGCGACGAGGCCGGCGATCCATTCCGCCGCCCAGCTGCGAGTAGCCTGGTCGCCGATATTGCTCAGTGGCTGGAAGGCAAGCGCACCATCCGCGCCCAGCGCGTGGTGTTCTCCGCCCACGGCCAGTGTTGCCGCACGAGCCGAATTGCCCTTGTCGAAGACATAGACCTGCGCCCCGGCATAGCGTCGAAACTGCAGAGCGACTAGCGCAAGCAGAACCGACTTGCCGGCACCGGTCGGCCCTACGACCAGCATGTGGCCGACATCGCCAACGTGGGTGGAAAGCCGAAACGGTGTCGACCCGTTGGTCTCTGCGAAGAGAAGCGGCGGGGATTCGGTCCCAGTCACGTTGGCGAGATGCTCGTTATTCACCGGACCGGCCCACGCCGACGACAGCGGCATGACATGGGCAAGATTCAGCGTGTGAACGAGCGGCTGGCGAACGTTAGCGTAGACATGACCGGGCAACGAGCCGAGCCACGCCTCGACCGCATTGATGCTTTCACGGATCGTGGTGAAGCCGAGCCCATTGACTATGCGCTCAACCGCTCGGAGCTTTTCCGCGGCGGCCTGTCGGTCCTGGTCCCATACCGTCACCGTTGTGGTGAGATAGCCGAAGCCGACGTGATCGCCGCCCAATGCCTGAAGGGCGGCATCCGCATCGAGCGCCTTGTTGTCGGCGTCACTATCGACGAGAGGGACGGGTTCGTTGGTCACGACCTCGCGCAGGATGGCTGCGACCGATTTGCGCTTGGCAAACCACTGACGGCGCAACCGGGTCAGTGTCTTTGTGGCTTCCGTCTTGTCGAGCGGGATGAAGCGCGTCATCCAGCGGTAGGCGAAATCCTGATGGTTGAGCGCGTCGAGGATCCCTGGCCGGGTGACGTTCGGGAAACCAAGGATGGTGAGGGTGCACAGATGCTGCTCACCCAGCATCGGCTCCAGGCCGCCGGTAAGCGGCGCGTCAACCAGAACACCGTCGAGATACATTGGCGTTCCCGGCATGGCGACCGGATGGCGGTAGGTCGAGATTGTGCCGTGCAGATAGGTTAGCGTCTCGGCATCATCGAGGGCGCGCACTTCCGGCATGAAGCCGGACAGCAAATCCAGGACGCGGTCGGTCTCGTCGCGAAACCACGCCAGCTCCTGGCGCCAGTCTCTAGCCCCTCCCGAGTGATGCGAGTCGACCAGTGCGCTTTCCGCCCGCGCCTGGCCATCTGGCGCCGGCATGAAGACCAAGGTCAGATGATAGCGACTCTCGAAGTGCGCGACCTTGCCCTCGAAGGCCGCGCGCCGTTCCTCATCGACCAGCCATGAGGCAGCATCGGGAAAAGCCGAGCTCGGATAGCCCAGCGCTTCAACGCGCTCGGCCTCGAAAAACAACCCCCATCCGGAGCCCAACCTTCGTAGCGCATTGTTGGCTCGTGCGCAGATGCCGACCAACTCGGCTTCGGTCGCGCTTTCAAGGTCGGGGCCACGGAACCGGAAGGTTCGCTGGAAGCTACTGTCTTTATTGAGCACGATGCCGGGCGCGACCAAAGCGGCCCAGGGCAGATGGTCGGCAAGCCGATCGGCTTTGCCGCGATACTCCGAAAGGTTCAGCATGCAAGCCACCCCTTCAGGCGAAGATGACGGACAAGCACGCTGGCGAAGTCCGGATCGCGGCGAGCGGCAAAGACCGCGAGGGTGTGGCCGGCGATCCAGAGCGCCAGTCCGGCGATCCACTGCTGCAGGCCAAGGCCTATTGCCGCGGCCACCGTGCCGTTGAGGATCGCCACCGCTCGCGGCGCGCCGCCCAGCAGGATCGGCTCGGTCAATGCCCTGTGAACGGGGACTTCGAAACCCTCGACATGCTGCTCTCCGGTGGCCATCAGACGAGTGCCCCGCCGCCGAAGGAGAAGAAGGAGAGAAAGAAGCTCGATGCCGCGAAGGCGATCGACAGGCCGAAGACAATCTGGATCAGCCGGCGAAAACCGCCTGCCGTGTCACCGAAAGCAAGGGTCAGGCCGGTGGTGATGATGATGATCACCGCGACGATTTTGGCGACCGGTCCCTGCACCGACTCAAGGATCTGCTGCAGCGGCTGTTCCCAAGGCATGCCGGAGCCCGCTGCGTGGGCCGGGACGGTGAGAAGAAACGCGAGCGCGGTGGACGAAAGGAAGCGAAGCTTCTTGAGCATGAGGTGACCTTTCAAAACTGCTGGAGTTGCGGAAGCGTGAGCGGGGTGACGGCGTAATCACCGCTGCTGTCGAGACCGGTGACCTCAGCGATCGCGTCAATGCGGCGCGAGGATCCGCGCCCAGCGATGAAGACGATCAGATCTACCGCATCAGCGATGAGGCGGCGGGGAACGGTGACGACGGCTTCCTGGGCGAGCTGCTCGATACGGTAGAGAGCGGAGCGCGCCGAATTGGCGTGAACCGTCGCGATGCCGCCGGGATGCCCGGTGTTCCATGCCTTCAGCATGTCCAGGGCTTCCGCGCCCCTGACTTCGCCCACGATGATGCGGTCGGGTCTGAGCCGCAGGGTCGAGCGCACGAGATCGGCGAGCGTGACCGACCCCCGCCTCGTCCTCAAGGCAACGCAATCCTTCGCCGCGCATTGCAGTTCGCGCGTGTCCTCGATCAGGATCACCCGCTCGTCGCAATCGGCGGCTTGTGCCAGCAGCGCATTGGCAAGTGTTGTCTTGCCCGACGACGTGCCGCCGGCGACCAGGATGTTGCGCCGCTCGCGGACCGCCTTCTTCAGCGCATCGGCCTGCAGCGGCAGCATGACGCGGTCGGCGACATAGTCGGCCAACGTGTAGAGTTTCGCCGCAGGCTTTCGGATGGCGAAGCATGGCCCCAGCACGACAGGCGGCAGCAGACCCTCGAAGCGCTCGCCCGATGGCAATTCGGCGCTGACAATCGGATTGTCAGCATGCGCCTCGGCGCGCACGTGGGAGGCGACCAGGCGGATGATGCGTTCGGCCTCAGAAGGATGCATGTGCACGCCGGTGTCGACCCGGCCTTCACCCAACCGGTCGAGCCGCAGCGCACCGTCGGGATTGACCATCACCTCAATGACGGTCGGATCGGCAAGGGCTTCGGTGATCGCCGGACCCATGGCGGTGCGCAGCATGACGCGGCGGCGATGGTCGGCTTCCGGATTAGAACTCATCCTTCCCCTCCCCTGCGATCGTCGGTGCCAAGTGACCGTTTCCCGGAAGCGATTTGGCGGCCGACCTGTTCGACGAATTTGTCGAAGCGCTCCTGGGCAATTGCTTGCGTGGCCCTGTCCGGCACCGGCGTGTGAGCATGAAGCGTGATCGAAAAGCGGATGAAGAGCGCCAGGCTCTCCAGGATCATCTCGACATCGCGCCTGACATGTCCGAGGTCGCGGGAAAGACGGTCGAGCCTCTTGCCGTAGCGCTGGTCGAGTTCATTCTCCCCACGCCGCTCGATAAAGGTCTCGACCGCGTGCGCCACAATGGCCGATTTGGTGGTCGATGGATTGCGGCTGAGGTTCTCCAGCTTCTCGCTCAACTCGGGTTCAAGCAAAAACTGGTGACGAATGCGGTGGGGCTTCATGCTGCTCGTTCCCTCTGACCGGCGCTGATGCACCGGCGACGGGAACGAGCATCGTCGAGATCCTCGAAATCGCTTACGGCCGTTATCTACGCTGAGATGCGCCCGCGTATGGCGCGCCGTTCAGAAGCCGGGCACGATGTCCTTGTCGTCGCCCATTCCCTCGTTGAGGCCGTACGCACGTGCGGCGGTGGAAATCCGATCCATGACGCGCTTGTCGGCGAGCGTCTCGCAGTCATCGTCTGCGGGCGTGAACAGATCGCCCTGATCAGGCTCCTGGACGACGAGGGTCCGTTCTTCGCGCAGGCCCGGATGGCGCTGCTGCTGGACACCTCCGTCTTCGATTGCCGCGCCGGCACTGTCGTCATCGCCAGCAAGACGCCGATCCACGCCGCGCACCTGTCCGCTCCAATCGTCCGGGCGCGACGTGGGCCGATCCGCGTAGGCACCGTCGCGCAGCACCGGCGAAGGCAGCACTCGCTCCGTGAAATTCGGATCCTGGTAATAACGCAACTTCTTGGCGCGAATCGGCGGCAATCCCGAAACCAGGATTAGTTCGTCAGCCTGCGGCAACTGCATCACCTCACCCGGCGTCAGCAGGGGGCGAGCGGTCTCTTGGCGGCTTACCATGACGTGGGACAACCAGGGCGCCAACCGATGGCCGGCATAGTTGCGCATCGATCTGAGTTCCGTCGCGGTACCGAGCGCGTCCGAGATGCGTTTGGCCGTGCGCTCGTCATTTGAGGAAAAGGCAATCCGCACATGGCAATTGTCGAGAATGGCGTTGTTCTCGCCATAGGCCTTGGAGATTTGGTTCAACGATTGCGCTATCAGATAAGCGCGGATGCCGTAGCCTGCCATGAAGGCGAGCGCAGTCTCGAAGAAGTCGAGCCGACCGAGCGCCGGAAATTCATCCAGCATCATCAGGAGCTGATGCTTGCGGCTCTTCTTTGGATCGCCCTCCAGGCGCTCGGTCAGCCGCCGGCCGATTTGATTGAGCACCAATCGCACCAGGGGCTTAGTGCGCGAGATATCCGACGGCGGCACGACCAGATACAGCGACATCGGTCGCTCGGCATCCACAAGGTCGGCAATGCGCCAGTCGCAGGCCGATGTTGCCGCGGCCACCGTTGGATCACGATAGAGCCCGAGAAACGACATGGCGGTCGAGAGAACGCCTGAGCGCTCGTTCTCTGACTTGTTCAGCACCTCACGAGCCGCCGAGGCCACGACCGGATGGACCTGGGGCTTGTCCACCGTGCCGAGGTGGTTTGTGGTCATCATCCGCTGCAGTGTCGCAGCGAATGAGCGTTGCGGGTCCGACAGGAAGGTGGCGACACGGGCGAGTGTCTTTTCCTCTTCGGCGTAGAGCACGTGCAAGATGGCGCCAACTAGGAGTGAATGACTGGTCTTCTCCCAATGGTTCCGCCGCTCCAGCGCGCCTTCCGGATCGACGAGAATGTCGGCGATATTCTGAACGTCGCGGACCTCATCTGGACCTTTGCGCACTTCCAGCAGCGGGTTGTACCGCGCCGATCTCGGATCGGTCGGATTGAACAAGAGACAGTGCGAGAACTTCGACCTCCAGCCAGAGGTCAGCTGCCAGTTCTCGCCTTTGATGTCGTGAATGACGGCCGAGCCGGTCCAGGAAAGAAGGGTTGGAACAACGAGTCCGACGCCCTTGCCCGAACGTGTCGGCGCAAAGGCCATGACGTGTTCTGGTCCGTCATGGCGCAGATAGCGATAATTCAGTCCGCCAAGGAAAACGCCGGCCGGCTGAAACAGCCCCGCCTTCTCGATTTCCAGCTTCATGGCCCATCGTGAGGACCCATAGGTGGTGACCAACCCCCGCTGCCGTGCGCGCCAGAGGGACCCAGCTATCGCGGCGGCACAGCCCAGGAACCCGCTGGCTCCGGCAAGTATGCCAGCCTTGTCGAAGACTTCAGGCGCATAGGCGTCAAATTGGAACCACCATTCGAACAGTTTCCACGGCTGGTAGATCGGCCAGCCGACTGTCACAAACCATGGCGCGCCGAGTGGCGGCTGATAGGAGAGCATGTGGGCGCACCATTGGGTTGCAGTCCACACGCCAAGAATGACAATTGCGAATACGACAGCGATCTGCCCAATCAGCAACTTCGTGGGTGTCAATGGCTTGCTCCGCTCTTCTGGCCAGACGGACCAAACATCGCGCCGAGCGATGAGAATTCGAACGGCCGCTATGTGCGACTAGGTGCGATGACAAGGTTGATAGGCATTGTTCAGCTGCGAACAGCGAAAATCCGCCGCAGCAACCGATCGGCGGTGCCAGGTACGCGGTTTGGTCGCAGAAGATGTTGGGGCTTCAGGCGCGGGCACATTGAAGATGTGCTGACAGACAAACCTTTGGAGCCGACGCGTTTGTGCGAGTAGCGAGCTGAAAGGCTCGGCGAGAAGTCGTCGTTCTCAATCGGGCGACGGGGGATACATCGGCGAAGACGGCATAAGGGAGGATGGGCCAGACCGAGCCGACGGAAAGGTCGTAGCCATGGCCTTGGAGCGCATAGCGCCTGGCCGGGAGGCCGCCGCCAGCCAGATTTACGCGGCGCGTCGTTGAGCGAGGTGAAGACCCGAACGGGCTCGACGAGGGTCCACGGCGGTCACAATGTTGTGGTGGTGATCGCAGTAGACGCGATCCGGCGAAGTTGGCCCAGCACAAAAACGATAACCGCCGGGTACTGACGGGTCTTCGCTCACCGGGAAGCGGCACTGATAGAGGCCTAGCTGAATGAGGGGGACATCTCTCGAAGTTAATCTGATATTTTCAGGCATGATGGTTTCCTAGTTCATGGCAATTGCCGGCTGACGGCCGCAGTGCGACCCGTCGGGGCGAGCTTGTCTCGTTTTGGAGGGCTATGGATCACCATATGGTGTTGGTAGCACCGTCAATGAAGCCCTACGCCCTGCTTCTGAAGCCAATAATTTGCGACTTAAGGCCACACGCGCGAACGCATTGGCAATCTACCATCGTGTCCCGAGGCACTCGCCCGCCGCGGTTTGCCGGCGGCGGGGTGGCACTGGCTTGTGGGGCCCTAGGCCCACTCGCGGCGCTCGCACTCGATCTCGGTGCGGGTTTCCCGTGTCTCATCGCCCTGTCAGCGCCTTGCAAATGAGCGAAACCAAGCTGTCGCGCGCTCGCTCGTGGAGTGCGCCTTTCGGCCGCCATGCAAGGAAATCATCAACGCTCATCCAATCAGCCGGGTTTGTGTCGGCGCCTGGCGGACTGAATTGGACATACAGATGCAGTTCGTCAGGCACAAAGACGACTTTCCACGACCCCTTGATATCATTGGCAAGGTCGTAGGCGAGGACGGTCAGGGCGGGGCACTCCTTTCGCCGTGGAGCGTGCCTATCTCACGGGAAAATTCCATCACCAGAAGTCAGTATTGACGCTCGCGCTTTCTCAGAAATCCAACGTCCGCGTGATGCCGAAAGGTGCAGCTAACTTTTTGTGTATCTCGATTGGGAACACGGGACCGCCGCGAAAGTTCGGTGCACGCAGCAAATCCTCCCCTCCAGGTATTGCTGCAGATCGGTATACCGATCGGCCCGCGCTCGCCGCAAGGCGCGGGCCTCGGCCTGTGGTGCTCATGCCATCTACTTCGATCCGCAAGATGGAATATGATCTGGATAGAAGGACCCTCTCGGTGTGGTTCGTCGCCAGCGGCAAGCGGTACGAGTTTGAGGGGGTACCGCCGGAAACCTTTGCCGCGTTCCGGGCCGCGTTCGCCAAGGGCCGCTATTTCAACGACCACATCCGCAACAATTTCCGCTACCGTCTGGTCGCGAGCGATAGCGACCCGGGATGACCTGACCTGCCGGCGGCTCAATCGTCCTGTCGCTCCAACCGGCGGTTGGTGGACGCGTTGCCGCTGTGGCGCTTAGGGTTGGTTACGGTCCGCGCTCACTTGGCAAGCCCACCCCCCCGCATCCCCCCGCCTGGTGCAAAGCGTTTGATCGGTCCCGCCGTTCTGGCAGTGCGGCGGGACTTTTTTGCGGTCCAGGTGGAGCATCGGCGCGCGGGGAAGGTGCGGTGCACGCAGCACCCTTTTCTCATCCAACGTACGTCGGTGGCGCGCTGAAGGGTCTCAAACGTCGGTCTGCCGCCGGAGCTCAACTAGCTGGACTATTGCTCGACCGGAAGCGGCTGGTGCTGCGGCTCAGCGTGGTGGAAGACCTGTCCAAGATCGCGTGCGTCGAACGTTTGGCCGCAGACTGGGCAGTAGACAAAGTGCTTCGACTCGTCCTCTACCGGCCCGTCATGCGGCCTGCCCTCATAGCCTGTCGCGATGTTGTCGGTTCTAATCCGGGGCAACGACAAGTGCCTTTCGTCGTTTTGGCGGCCGATATTTCTCCATTAGCCGGACCTTGTCACGGTCGACCGTGACCAATGGCCCGAGGTCGATCGTCACGGTGTCCTCGTCGATGCGCGTGACCTCGCCTTTCAGGTCGATTTGCTGGCCTCGGTTCACCTTGGTGTGGTCGATGATGGAATGTGCGAAGTCGTAACCTGGGATTGAGACGCTTACGCGGTCCTCTGTTATCCGCCTTCGAACCGTGGCAGTAATCGACACTTGGTCACCAATGCCTCTTCCCCGAGCCATGCCATGGATCTGGTGCGGGCAGCGTCTTCTTCAAGAGGCTTCTAATATACGCCCGCCATCCTAAGGCTGACCTACGACCAGAGTTACAAAAGTTGAACTTCATCGGGGAACGCTCTTTCTGTCTGCCTGTTCGATTTGCCAGCGCACCCCGCGCATTCAGACAGGAGAAAGAAGATGAAACGCATCCTTTTGGCTTCGGCCGTGCTGGCGGTGTCGGCCGGGCTTTCCTTTGCCCAGACGACCAGCGGAACTTCGAGCGGAACCTCGACCAGCGGAACCTCGACCACGACAACCATGCCCAGCACGACCGATCAGGGCACCGGCACGACGGGCAGCGGGACCAACATGTCCGGCGATCAGGGCACCGACACGACCACCACCAGCGGCACCACAAATCCGAACTCGGCCAGGGACTGCGCGCCCGGCCAGCAGACTGGCAGCGCTCAGCAGGCTGCGCCTGGTCAGCAGGACACGACAGCCAATACCGCGGCGCCAGGCCAGGTGAAAAAGACCGACGACGGTTGCTGATTGGCACATCGGCTCAGGTTGGAATCACTAGCGTGTGGCTGGCCAGTCTCCCCCGACCACCGCGTGAACTCAACTCGGCTGGCGAGCAAGTTGCCGCCAGCCGAGCATCAGTCTAGTAACCTTTGCGCTTGCTTGTGCTTTCAGTGGGGCACGCCTCGCTTCTGTTTGCTTTCGGTCAGATAGCGTCGCTGGCGTCTTCGGACTACCGGTGAAGCAAGTCCGATGTGCGCCTATCGCGACCCCGCTTCACCTGCCGTCCAGCCGTTCGCGCATTCGCGATCGTCGCTCTCGGCAACAGGCGGCGCGCGCGGCCAGGACGTGTCGCATGTGCGCGCTGTCGAAGGAGGCGCCCAGCAACATTGCGCGTGAAGGCAACGCGGGCATCCGATCGATCGTTAACCTTTCTCTGCAATGAGCGCCTTGTTGCCGGCGATCGGCCTTCGGCTCTTACGCATTATGGAGATCACATGTTGGTCCCGGCACCCGATGCCGGCAACAGAGCGTCGTGACAGAACTGGGCGACATGGTTGCGGTGGAGTAGGCGCCGTCGCCCTGGATGAACAACAACTGTCGCATGCGGTGCATACATTGTCGAAGCTTTCGGTCGGCCGCGGCCGCATCGACGACGACCACAACGGCATCAAGTCGCTGCTGAAAGCCCGCAAGGTATCGTCAAGACATAGCGTGCCGGCGAAGATCCGCCCTCGCGACAGGGATTCGTCAGGCCGATCGGTCGGCAACGCGACCGGCCAGATGAGCGAGAGCTTACCCTCGGTGCTGGTCTCGACCCGGCTCGTATAGAGGCCTGAAGGGACATCTCCAAACGCTCATCCACGGTCGTCGATCACTGCCGACTACGAGTCGAGGTCGTATGGCTCGTGGCCTAGCTCGTTGTGATGAAGCGCCTCTGCCATACACCTGATGTCGAACGCTTGGCCGCACGCCGGGCAGAGGACGAAATACTCCTCCTCCCGAAGTGGCGATGCATCGTGGTCTTGGGGGATGACGATGTCATTGTATTCGCCGGGCATTGGTCCTCCGGCAACGGCAACGCCGCCCGCCATGCTGGAACGCCTGCCGGCAGGATTTGTTTCAAAGTTACTGCGCTTAAGAAGAGGGCCGGAACGGGTGAAGCACAATGTCGGTAAGCGCAAGGCGACGGCGCCCGAAACTCATCACGTGAGCTGAACGACTGCTTTTGCCAACTCGATGCTCGAAACCTGCCGATCTGCTTAGGCCGGTTCCGGACATTCGTGACCGGGCTCATAAGTCATAAGAAGCGCCCACCACCTACGGGACTCAAGCCGACATTCCCCGAGCCTTTCGCCAGGCACGGACTCTTTGCCAACCGCACATTTGAAGCCTATGCTTCCCACATCGGCCGCCAGCGCGTCGGACGCAGCCGACAGTAAGAGGTACGTGCTCTTGCCCGCATGGGAGAGAGAGCCATGCCCCAATCCCTTCTTCGCAACCATGTATTGAAAACCCTCTCCTCGGAGGATTTCGCGCTTTTGAGGCCGTCACTGCATCACGTCGAACTCAACATCAAAGACCAGCTGGAAGTCTCTTATCAGCCGATCGAGCGTGTGTATTTTCCAGAGATGGGCATCGCGTCGGTGGTCGCTACGATGACCGGAGGGCGGCAAAGCGAGGTCGGCATCGTCGGCCACGACGGCATGACAGGAGTTGCCGTTATTCTCGGCCAGGACAAGTCGCCCAATGAAACCTATATCCAAGTCGCAGGTAATGGCTGGATCCTCCCGGTTGAACCTCTTCGCTCTGCGATTGCAGAGAGCCAATCCCTTCGCGAGTCACTGCTTCGCTATGCCCACGCGTTCCTCATCCAGTCGTCCCGGACGGCACTGGTCAACGGCCACTCCAAAATCGAGGAGCGGCTGGCCCGCTGGTTGCTGATGGTCCAAGACCGCGTCGAAGGGAACAAGATTTACCTGACGCATGAGTTTCTGGCGACCATGCTTGGCGCTCGGCGCCCGGGCGTTACCACCGCCCTCCAAATGCTTGAGTATCGGGGGCTGGTTCACGCCAGGCGCGGCGAGATCACAATTGTCGACCGCGTTGGAATGATACAACTCACACATGGTGCCTACGGCGACGAGGAGCAAAGTCACTTCGGCCTAGCCTCCGCCTAATTGTCCTAAATCAGACAAACCCTTGCAAGCTACCGAATTCGTGCCGTAAATCGTGTGGGTCAGGGTTCAGGGAGGAATTCTCGATGACCACCACTTTTGACACAGTCACGGTTGAAAGAGCCGCCGAAGCCTATGTTCTCTCCAGAGGCAAGGCCCACTTCCTTTCGATAGCACAGGCAATCCGCGCCATCCGAACACTCATGCCCGCATGCAGGGCCACCGACCGCGAGCTGGAGGAGCTCTTGGCGGCAGCATCCATTATTCACGGTGTGCCAGTCGCGTTCGACTTAAAAACAGCCGTGGCCGCAGAACCACGGCTCCATTCATAGGGCCGGTGATGCATGCGCTCGCGCAGACGCCTACCTTATCGGACGTTCGCCAAGCGATTGTCCGCCACCTGATCGACAACATCGGCAGCCCGAGCATTTCGATATCCGAGGTTAGCCACACCGTGAGGAGAATGCTTCCCTTTTGCGAACTCACGGACTGGCAACTTGGCGATCTCATTGCGCGAAGCGCGATCGATGCGGGATTCGCGATTGAATCCGACGGGGTGGGTCCCGAAAACGCATGTCGAGACTCAATAGCGGAACAGCCGCTTTAGCCATGTGGCTCCCAATCACGGGCGGTCAGGTTGTGGCCCACGTACAGCCGCCAGGCGGCAACGCGCCTGATATAGCACTTCGAGATCAACTCTGCCGTTTCC
This sequence comes from Mesorhizobium sp. M0074, assembly GCF_040322975.1. NCBI lineage: Bacteria > Pseudomonadati > Pseudomonadota > Alphaproteobacteria > Hyphomicrobiales > Phyllobacteriaceae > Mesorhizobium > Mesorhizobium sp. M0074. The sequence continues at coordinate 30,944 of NZ_JAMYUM010000024.1, read as the reverse complement.
TTTTAGCCGAAGTTGCAAACGGCCCCGCTAACAATCGTGGTTGCGCCTTTAGGCCTCGTGGTTCAGACCGCTGGCGGATTAGAACTCATATTGGCTTTGCGATCGGCTCATCGCTGCCGACAATCGGGACCTATATAAAGGGGAAGGGTTGAACCAGTGGAGGGCCATGCGGTCACTCTTTGTCGACCTTATCAAGTTCCTCCAGCAAATACCTTCGCTCAGCCGGCAGCTCCCGTTCTACAGGCAGATTTAGCAGGTTGCGAAGGTAATTGCGGATTACCTCTAACTTTTGAAAATGGGAAAATGGCGCAGGACGGCGCGCTTCCGTTGCGATGCCATAGTGACCGAACTTGCCTGACAGCTACTCGCGACCGTCGAAAGCCACGCAGAGGCCCATGGCAGTTGCTGCCTCGACGATCGCCTCGGTCAGTTCTTCATCGGAGGCCACCAAATAAGGCGCAGTCTCCCGCGCTTCGCGTAGTGCCGCTTTTATCGAGACCGTGTCGCGACGGTCCGCCCTGTTGAGGAGTACAGTGATTGCTTGCTCTAGAAGCGGACCGACCCTTTGCGCGACGCTCATCCAGCCCTCCCCAGGGACACGCCGAAGGGGAATCTACTCACTTCCTGACGGACATCAACGCCATGTACGAATCGTACAATTGTACGGTGCTAGGCCGCGACAGTCAGGAATCTTTGTAGAATTCTGTGGTGGGGATCGGACACCAGCTCGCGAAGACCCTCATGCTCCTCCTCGATCCTATTGACGCGCCTCGAGCCGCCTTTCTCCCATAATCCCAGGTCGGTCTGTCCTGACGTACACCGCAGGCGAGAACCAATGGGTTGCCATGAGGCTATTCGCGAAGATCGAACCCGACGAACAGGCCAAAGGCTGGGGCAACATTGACAATAAGCTCCACCAGCTCGCAGTCAGTTTCCGCCAGATGTGGCCCGTCTCGGCGCACCGCTGCGATAGTCTCTTTGACGGAGATGATTGGGCCGCGACGGGCTTGTAGGATCAGCTCGTGAACAAGGTGTTTGGCAGTCACTTTGTCGGGTCGGCAGTTCGTCCAAACGTTCATACAAGGCCTCCCACCTCAGCGAGAACCCAAGGGAACATTCATGATCCTCTGTCGAGAAAAATCAAGCAGAATGTTTGATAACTTCTGAGTGGGAATCAGGGGGAGAAGCCACGAAGCGAGCTTCTATATTCTTTGACCTGACGCTCAGCCAGCGGCTAGGGACCTTCTTCCGTCGGGCCCTGTTTGGCCCGATCAATAGCCGCAAGTAATGACGAGGGTTGGCGGCAGTTCTGGTTCGACCTCCAGATTTAAGAACGTTTGTACGTGATGACGATAGCCATCGGAACGGATCAGTTTCCGAAACGCTTCGGAGACAGACTGATGGTCTGCTTTGTTGCTCGTTGTCATGTTCGGGAAGTCCGACCAATGAGCCGCAACTCGCCCGCAACGAATGGGTTCCATCAGGAGGTCGGAATATTTGGAGAAATTTCTGAGCGGGAGATCGGATAGCTGGCTCGCGCGAAGGCCCCCCGTGCCCCCTTCGTTTGCCGCAGCATTAATCCTCGCTCTTTGAACTGAAGATTCGTGTCGATCTAGCGTCGGTGTTGCACATCGTGAACGTTGGAATGCTTCTGTCCAATGTTTGCTCACGCTGTGATGCCAACAGGGCAGGCTCTTGCGGCAGGGTGCCGCAAGGCCGCGAAAATGAAACGCCGGCCCAGTTCAACCCGCGCGACCTCCATCAAAGCTGGGGGGATTGATCTTCATCAAGCGGTCTGCGGCCTCCACCGCAGTTCGTATCCTGCTGCACAGCGCGAGATTTTCGGCCAGCATTTCTTCAGTGCGTTGAAGCGCGAGCTCGGTCCGGTGGATGCTGCCTGGCATTGGCAACTTCCGATGTCAAAAGATCGGCCGCCATCCCGTGGCCGTGGGGTTCCAGAGTGTCCATCGGTTTCTAATACATGGGAGGCGATATCGTTCCCTGATGTCGGGCGAAACGGCGGGCCGCAGAAAAGCGCGATGGGCCGCATGACCAATGCGCTCCCTGTCAAAACAGCGCCAGAAACAGCCGAACGGCTTCGGCCGCTCTACATCCCACGGGCAGAGGCGATCGCGGTCCAGAGGGCCATTGATCTGTTCAGACACGACTACAACGTAAGCGAAGACACACTCAGGCGGCAGGTGATCAAGCACCGTCTTCACAACCAGAGAATGCCCGGTGCTCCGTCGAGAATAAGCGCTCCCGGTTTGGTTATGGCGCTCGCCGGCGATGACGACGCGGTTGAGGCAGGACGATCGCGAGCACCCGGACCTAACTCGGTATTTCAAGCGGCTCGGCATCCCGCGACCCTGACTTGCTATCAAAAGTGGTCGCGGCGACTGTCTAAAGTAGACATTAAGTAGATGTCGCGGCCCGACAGAGCCCCACACAAGAGCGAACCGTTGCTGCCTTGCGCATCGCCCTCTAGGCCGCCGGCGTCGAGTTCATCCCGCAGAACGGCAGCCGCGCCGGCGTGAGGCTCCGCAAACCTTAGGCCTTAGACTCGTTACTGCGCAGCCACACACCTGCTTTCGCCATCGGACGAAGCGGTTGCAACAGGTGGTGCGCGGCCCATAGCGCTGAGGCAGGTCGCGCCATGGAGCACCGGAGCGCAGCACCCAGAAGATGCCGTTCAGCACGCGCCGATCATCAACACGCGGCACACCTCGTGGCTTGTTGGGTAGACGCTTTATTCCATTGCGGACCATTGTCCAAAAGCGCTGTTAACCAAATTTTCTCACCCGCCAATGCTTATTCGCGCGACTGAAGGGGTGAGGTGATCGATGTGTGATTCAAACATTAGCGCGTTTCCGCTGCATCGGCGGCGGAAGTTGGTCGAAGGGATCGCCCGGGTCCTGGAATCCAAGAACGGGGAGGACGCGAACGCCTTCTGGCGCAACACCGCCAAGGCAATTCTCGTTCAACTGTCCGAATCAGGAATTGCACCCGGGGTCGCCGAACAGGAAGTTGGAACGCTTCTTCATGCTGTCTTAGGCGATATCGCCACCCGCAGTGCTGCGAAACTTGCACAATAGCATCGGCTCACGATGAGGGATTGCCGCATAGAGACGCCCCGGGGCTCCACAAGCGTAGCACCACTGCATCCGTCAAACGCAGGTTTCTCACTGCGGATGAAAAGATAGCCGCGTTCGTCGAAATCATGCGCGCGAATGTGCTCTCGGGCGAGATACGGTTCCGCCTCGCCTGTCCGGCGTTCATCGACCAAATCGAGGTAGGCGATGCCGAAACCCGCGTTCATGAAGGCCGACGGACCTTTTCCACGAGCTGAACCCGCAAAACCAATGAGCCGCCGTTGAGTTCCACACTGCCCTTTTATGCGACTTTCGAAGCACAAAAGGCGAACGGCGTGTGTTTTCGTCGTCAGTAGCCCTGCCCGCTCCGCAGCTCCGGCGAGCATTACCAATGGCCGCGATTGGGGGGCCATTGCGGACTGCCCGCCGCGCTCAACCCTAGCCCCAATATTTCGCGCTGCATTTGCGCTGCGCTAGCGACGGCGCAGGGCGGCAATCTGATTAAACAGCTTAACCACGTCCTCGACATCATCCAGACTTCCGTTCCACACCTCTAGAGCGCTGCCAATTATGCGTGCAGCGCCCTCGGCGTACTGGCTCCGCGGGAGCGTCACGCCCAAGAACGTGCAAATTTGAACGACATTGGGATTTGCTGTTGCAAACTGCCCACGTAGTATGCGGCTGAGGCGACTGGGCTGCATCCCGCTCAGACGTGCTGCATTAGCTGCAGAGAGGCGCCGATCAGCTAAGGCAATCCTGAGGTCTCTCGCTATTCTCGATGCTTCTTCAGTTGTCAGCCTCATCCATCTCGGATAAGATAGAAATTGCAAATTTGCAAGTTCATTGATCTGTGATAGCAGAGCGGTAGTTTAGGGGAGATGGGGATGGCGTGGAGCAGGCAGCGGGTAACAGCAGTGAAGGTCGATGTCGGACCCTCGATAATGTTGCACAGTGGCGCCTGGCTGGACCTGCTGTCGCCTCATACTAGCGACTTTACCATCGAGGATATTGCCCACGGCCTGGCGCTTCAGTGTCGTTACGCGGGCCAGTGTCTGGATTTCTATTCTGTGGCCGAGCACAGCCTGCTGGTCAGCGACCTTGTGGAAGAGGATCCATTGGCCGCCTTGCTGCACGATGCGGCGGAAGCTTTCCTCGGCGATATCACGCGTCCCCTCAAACAGATGCTTCCGGATTACAGGCAGATTGAAGCTGAGATGCAGCGCGCGATCGCTGAGCGGTTTGGTATTAGCACTCAGTCAAGCCCGGCAATCAAGCAAGCCGATCTGCGTGTGCTGGCCGCCGAGCAAGCTCAGATCATGCCGGCAGGCACGGACGAATGGGCTAAGCGCGAACGGATTGCGCCCGCCCTAGTAAAGGTACGCTTCCTTTCGCCGCGCGAAGCAAAGAGCGCGTTCCTTCGGCGATATGACGTCTTGCAATAGATTTATCAGCAGAAACAAACTCAGTCAGGCATTTCTCAACAAGAAAACTTCGCGTGAGCTATAGATTGAATTGAAATCGATGCGTATCTCTTCGACAAGCAGAGCCTGAGTCCTAGGGCCGATGGAAATCGGGGAAGGATCTGGTTCTCTAGTGGCAGGAGGTTGCGCTGAAACCAATTTTCTTGGTGTCCGGTCCGCTTGCGGTCGGAAAATCGATGTTTACCGAGCAATTGACGTCACGTTTCGACGCGAAGCGCGTATCTACACGGGCGCTATTGCTTCGCGCTAGCGATACCGATGAGCGCGACGCACTGATCAAGCTTGGCGACAAGCTCGACATTGAGACGAACGGAAAGTGGGTCCTCGATCAGTTTCTGGCTGAAACGAACGGGGCTCCGGCGGATCGGATCTGGCTGGTGGATGCGGTCCGGACGCTGGACCAAGTTAAGCACTTCCGAAACGAATTCGGTGACAGGGTCGTTCACGTCCACCTCACCGCGCCGATTGGTGTGTTGCGCGAGCGTTACCTAGCACGCAAGGCGGAGATCCGGGAGTTCAACAGCTACGACGAGGCACGCGAGCACGGGGCGACGGAAAGCAAGATCGAGGCGCTCGCGGAAGTCGCTAACGTGGCTTTGGAAACCCACCGTTCCAGCCCCCGATCGTTGCTAGCCCAGGCAACTGCGGGACTGGGCCTGTTTCCGCGCGAGGTTGCCCGGTGTGTCGACGTTTTGGTCGGTGCTCAGTACGGAAGCGAGGGGAAGGGCAATATCTGCGCCTTCATCGCCAGGGATTACGATGTTCTGGTGCGGGTAGGCGGACCTAATGCCGGGCATAAGGTCGCCGATCCCAAATACGACTACATCCAGCTGCCATCAGGAACGCAAAGCAACCCTGGTGCGAAGATCCTGATCGGCGCCGGCGCAACCCTCTCAGTCAAGCAGGTGCTCAAGGAGATTACTGACCTCAAGCTCACCGAAGACAGGCTGTCGATCGATCCGCAGGCCATCATCATCGAGGACAGCGACATCGCGCGGGAAGCGGGCACCCTCGAGGTGATCGGCTCGACGAAAAAGGGTGTCGGAGTTGCTACGGCACGGAAAATTTTAGGGCGAGACGGCAACGAGTACTGGGGCAGCAACGTCCGCCTCGCCAAACAGATAGCGGAGTTTAAGCCGTTCATTCGTGACACCAAGGTCGAGCTCGAGAAGGCTTATGCTGCCGGCAAGTCGGTCCTCCTCGAGGGCACTCAGGGAACCGATCTCAGCCTGCATCACGGGGAATACCCATTCGTAACCTCGCGCGAGACAACAGCATCCGGTTGCCTCGCCGATGCTGGCATAGGACCAACGAGAGTCCGACGGGTGATAATGGTTATGCGGACCTACCCTATCCGCGTTGGCGGCACGTCGGGGCCGATGATGCACGAGATTACGGTCGAGGACATTGCCGCGCGGAGCGATATTCCGGCGTCGGACCTGCATAAGATCGAAGTTGGCACCGTTTCCGGGAAGGAACGCCGCATCGCCGAGTTTGACTGGGAGCAGGTGCGGCGCGCCGCCAGCATCAACGGGGTAACCGATATCGCGCTGACCTTCGCCGACTATCTCGGAATCGACAATCGCAAGGCGAAAACCTTCGAGGAACTCAACGCGACCACTAGGGACTTCATCGAGCGGGTGGAGAAGGTCACCAACGCCCGGGTGTCGCTGATTTCCAAGGATTTCGGGAAGGACGCCATCATCATTGACCGGCGGCAGTGGAACTGAGGAGCTGCCGGTGCAGGAAAACGAATTGATCAGCATCTATCCGCGGCTGTACCACATGGCGGAGGACGGTTCGTTCCCGTCGATCCGTGACCACGGGCTGATGAGCGCGACGGCGCTCCTCGATGCCTATGGGATTTCTGGCGATCAGCGACTTGACATTGAGGAGAGGCTTCGGCCCGAGAGCGTCGACATTGCAAAGGATGGACTGCCCAACGCCGTCATCCGCGACAACAAGCCGATGAGCGACAGCGCGCTCCAGAAGTGCCTTCAGGACGGGCTGACACCATTTCAGTGGTACAAGATCCTCAATGGCAAAACCTTCTTCTGGCTGCACAAGAAGCGGTTGTACAGGCTTCTGGCAGCCAAGGCATACCGCGATCGGCCGCACACAATTCTGACGTTTGACACTGCGTCCCTGGTCGCCGCCCACCGCGACAGCATCCTCCTCAGCCCGATAAACAGCGGGTCCACTATCATGAATCCCCAACCGAGGGGGAAGAGTACGTTCATGAAGATTGCCGACTATCCGTTTGCCGAGCGAAGGAAAACGAGACCGTTGGAAAATGCCTTGGTCGAGCTGACGGTCGCCTACAGCGTCCCGGATGCCGCCAGCCACCTTTTGGTAGCGCAACGCGTCAACGGCGACGAAATCGAGGACCTTTGGCGGAAGCCAGGCAGCCATCCGCACGAGGGCCTCTAGGCTGGCACTGCCAACCTGGCTGGTCGCTTGGCCTTTCTGACGAGGTCGGCCAAGTGACTAGTAAGTCCGATCTCGCCTTGAATCTTCACCCCCGCATCGGCCGGCATGTCATGCAGGAATGTTCGCAGTGCCTCGAGCCCTTCGGCCGCTTCGAAGGTCAGCCAGTGGGCCGCCTCTCCCGGCACCAGAACAGCCTGTGATGTGTGGGTCGCACCGCGATGGAGCTGTACCACCCAGACTGTCTGTCCGTCATAGACCCACTCGAAGCGCACGGCTCCAAGCGAGCGGGACAACATGTCGTAAACCGCGTCGATCTGCTCGGCGACCGCAGATGGCAGCTCTTCGGGGTGATCGATACCCAGCATCAAACCATCGCCCTCACCGGAGCGACCTTCCACGAGCAGGGTCCCGTCGATCGTGACAATGGCAGCGCCTGAATAGGCAGCCGGTACCGCGGCCTGGCAAATTACGGAAGCGATGGCAGTGTGGTTGGGATCCTCCACGGACATAAGTTTGAATGGGTCAGTCCAGCCCTTGAGGGTTGTGTACCTTCCTGGCTCTGGCTCATGCGGACAGGTGCGGGTCCAGACCTCGTGACTTCCCGTCGGCTTTCCGAAGGTGAATGGGGCAACGCGCCGCCCGAAGACAGTGGTAGCTGGCACATTTGCGCCTACGAGCTCGGCCATGAGCAGACCGAACGCCTTGTCACCGATATGTCGGCTGAAGCGGTTGGGCCAATTCATGCTGGCAGTCGCCGCCACCGTATTTTCGGGCTCCGACTCCCAGCATAGCGTGTGGCTGTTCTTCCATCCGCGTGGCCGAGGATGAATGCTGAACTCGAGCCGTCCCTTGCTCTGCATCTTTAGCTCAGGTCGAAATCCATAGACCTTCGTGAGCAGATCAAGCGCCCAAGGCACGGGTAGGGAGGCCACTCCGGGCTTCTCCACGCACCGCGGTGTGTCATCAGGAGCGAACTCCATAATGCCGCCCTGGATCACCCCGGAAACCCCACCATCATTGATGTCGATGGTCTCATTGGCGATCACGAACAGGCCCAATGAAATAAGCCGCTTCAGTCCGGCGAGGGCTTCCTGCACGTCGCGTACCCCGTAGACAAACTCTTTGCTCCGCGGACTGTCCGGGGCGTAGCTGCGCAGATTTATCGAGGCATCCACACTCGCGGCCAACAGCGCGGCAAGTGCCTCTTGGGCGTCCCCGAAGTGGTGATTGGAAGGGTAACCGAAGACTCGCGAGTAGCTCTGAGAGAAGGCCCCACCGGACGTGGGAAAGAAGCTGATAAATTGCGCAACATTCCCCGCCCGAGCCAACGCGTCTAGCGATTCATCCTTGCGAAAATTCAAAGCGATACCCATTCCCGTTTCTTCATGGCAACAGCAAGCCGTCCCGGTAATGGGCACATACTAGGCCTTCGCGCCACATAGGCGAGCCAGTGATCCCCGCTTTCCCGCCAGTTTTGCACAGACTACGAATAATTGCACCGTAGGTTCAAATTCGCACCTTGACGCGCGAGGGATGAGGGTTAGGCCGCCGCCTTAGGCAAAATGGGAGAGATATCTAAGTTGCCACTGAAGAGGGATAAACCCACTTTGCCATCGGGACGCAGCTCGCGCATCGTCAGGTGCATTTCCTTGTCGCTCAAGCGGAAGATACAGTAGGTGTTGCGTTCGTTGCCGGGACGCCGCACCGGCGAGACGCCGGTACTGCCGTGTGAAACGACATAGATCGCCGCCTGTTGCGGAGCACCAGCGAGTGGCTGATTGTCATATTTGACCACCCGCGGCATATGCTCGTGGCCGTGAACAGCTAGCTGCACGCCGGCCTGCTGAGCAGCGTCCAGAATTCGTGGGGCATCTACCGAAAGCGTTATCCCCTTGTTGTTCAGCGTCGCGACATTGGTTACCGGCAATAAATGATGATGCAGGGCCATGATTTTGTATGTCGGTCGATCGATCCGCTCGGCGCCGAGTTCGCGCAACGCGTCGATTCCACTGTCGCCGATGTAGCCGTACTCGCTCCATTCTGTTTGAACGATGGTGCATGAGTTCAGCACCCCGATGGAACGGGGGGAGGCCCAGGAGAAGTATGACCGCAGCTTGGCTGAACGCGCGGCGTTGTCGGCGCGGCTCGCCACGATCGAGCGAAATGCGCGCGCCGCGCCCCTCCTGGGGGAGATAAAACGCAAGGCAAGCAGGCTGGCTGAACTGCCGGACATGCCGTCTCCTGCCAGGACTTGGAGTGGTAGCGTCGCGGGCTTGATTGATCAAGACGCACGCTTAAGAACCCGTCTCCAGGCGGCCATCGTAAAGATCGCCGGCAATGACCAGAGCGTCGACGCCCTCCGTCAGGCAAAGGTCGACGATTGCGACGAAAGCCTGACGGCTGGCGTCTCCCACGAGTTCGGCAAGAGTTGCGTTTCTCATCGCCAATGAACGCAGGGGCGAATCGAGATGAATGTCGGCGGTGTGGACGAATCGAAATACCATTGATGCCTCCGCAGTGGAGCCTAAAGGACTTTCGCCGTCGCAAGACATATGAAATCACGACGGGCGGCCGCCGCGCGTATTTCATCCACGATCTTCAGCAAGAATTGCCGGCAAAGGACAAGGCAAAGCTACGCGAAGGAGAACTCGAAGCCGCCCAGCCCCCTGCCAGGCACCGGATTGAAGACGCCAGCGCTCGCGGCCTCGACCGTGCCGAGCTCGACCTGGCTGATCTGGTTGGTGGGACGCAAGGCCGCAAGGCGCAACAGCTGTGCGATCGTCAACGCTCCTATCGCGGCGCCGACAAAGGGCACTGCCACGCTGGCTTCAGCAAGGCTGTATGTGCCGCAATTGCCGTGCTTGCGGGCATGCTCGCGGTAGGCGGGCTTATCCAGCACAGCGTCGACGTTCTTGGGAGCAGCGGGGCGCGACCAAAGTGTTTCTGGGTCGACGCCCCGCGGGATCACGCGGATCTGGGCAATTTCGAAGTCGATTGCGCCATACCCGACGCCGGCGTCGAGCACGAAGTCGTGGCAGCCTTTGGCGATTGCGATCCGAGCGGCCGGTTCATCGAGTCCCATCAGCATGATAACCGGATCCTCACTTGTCAGCCGCAGATCGCCGAAGTTGCGGCGTTCAAGAATTGATGTTTTCCACCCCGCGGCTTCGAGCCAGCGGGCCGCCACGCGGGTCTTGTGATTCTCGGTCTCGAAGTCGAGGGAACTGGTCAGTAGCCCGGTTGCGACGTTTTCCTTGCCCACGAGCTGATCGTCCTGCAGGACCGCATGACAACCAGCAACAGGTAGGAAACCGAGACTCCACAGGAAACCTTGGCCCAGGTGACCCAGACCGACAAACCACAGCTTGTCCGGCAGCGAGAGCGTTGTTGGCGGGTTCTGATCGCCATTCAGCCGCCAGGGGTTCCAGAGCGATATAGTCGCACGCCGCGCAATGCTACGGCGCCGACCAAGGGCCTTGGCAAAGACCTCTCGCACGGCAAGTGCGCCAGCAAAAATGCCAGCGAGTGGGTTGTCCGAATTACCGATTGGCTCATCATCAAAGGCCGGTAGGACGCCAGACATCCAACCATTCCACCAGCATCGGACAAACACCTCTTCGGCGTCGGCTTGCCCAATTGCGACCACGTGAGTTGCGTCCTTGGGGATGGATTGCGCGATCTCCGCACCGTGCAGCCGAGCGGCTTCGACAAGGGTCCTGTCCAGCCGAAACCGACGAGTGAGAGCGACATCGTCGCCGCACACCAGTGTGGCGCTGCCGAAGCACTTTACGGCGGTCACGACAGCCGTCAGCACGGCGGCCTGCCCGGCCGGCGTCGCGGCTTGTTCGGCATCGATGATAGCTGCAAAATGCACCGCATCGAGTATGGCGGTACCCTGCTCGAAGCCTTTGTCGGAATCGTTTGCATCGGTGATGGCCTTCACGATCCGGGAACGGCCGAGGTGGGGAATCTGGTTCATCGAGGTCACCTCAAGATGAGAAACGGTGCGCTTGCGCGCGAATGGTCGATCCATGCGCCGTTGCCGCGATACTCGTACTGACCGATACCGCCGGGCGTAACGGACCCTGAGGCAAAATCCGGCAGGATGAACGCGAAATGCCCGGCCCGCGGCATGACTGGATCGGCCTTGTCAGAAGGGCTTTGCCCGTAGCCATAGGGGTGTACATGAATGTCGGCGACGACCCGATAGCCGCGCGCACGGCATATTTCCCAAAGCCTGGGAAGCTTGTTGCCGTTGAACTTCACGATGCCGGTGTCGAGCGCATGCTCGTCGATGTCGTCGTAGTAGATGAAGGCGCGGATGATCTTGGGACCGCTTTCTGAAGCCTCGCCGATCAAAAACGCGCCACTCTCACGACGACGCCCTAGGGTGCGCCGGCCGAGTTCAGCCGCCCCATCCATCCACACGGCCGTATCGCATATGATTCGCGGCTCAGGCCCGTGCAGCCAGCCAAAGAGCCTGTTCAGCAACCAACGCATAGAGCTGCTCCATGATGAACGAGATTTCGCGGGTTCGATTCCAGGCTTCGTCCGGCCGCTTCATTGCCCAGTCGTTGTGCTGAGCTGCTCCGCGGTTCCAGGCCCTGTAGATGCCGCCTATCGGCGCGCTGCCCCATTCCTTCATGGCTTCGACAAAGCCGGGGGCTCCTGAGGTTGGCGGAGCCGGGCGCACTCCGCCCTGGGCATCGTCGGCATATGCCCAGCGCTCTACATACGGGCCCGGATCGGGAAAGCCCGAGCACTCCAGTCGGAAATCGTGCGAGAACGCAAAATTATCGGGACTGGTCACGAACTGAACGCGGACGAGGAGCCACGGCCAATTGACGTTCAACACCGTCCACCGGCCCTGGTCGACACCGGCGAGAAAGCGAACCGTCTCCAGTTGCTTCAGCAGCGTTTGCAATGAGGGCGTAGCTTCTTTTTCCTCAGCCATTCGTGAAGTCCTTGAGCGTCAAGTCGACCGTGACCGCGCAGTCGGCGTGATCTCCGTAGCGGCCGATCATTGCGTCTTTCGGCAGCGGCTGATCGGCTCCGGGCAGGATGAGGTTTGCCTTGGCCGCGGCATTGGCGTCGAGGTTGAAACCATGCTTGCCAGTGGCCCAGTGAAGGATGCGTAGGACGGTCGCGGCAGGCGAGAATTTGTGCTTCTTCGTGTCGCCGTCATAGCGGATCTCTACCGCGATATGGCGGCAGCGATGGACCAGCAACACGATGGCGCGGCGATCGCCGATCCCGGTCAACGGGTCGTCGCTGTCGTGTTCGAACACGTGTGCGTGCTCGAAACCGGCCACTGCGCGAGCAATGACGAGCAAAGCGTCGACATCGCCCTTGGCGATCTCGACGGTTTTTACATCGGGGATCGTCTCGAACTCGAGCTCGACGCGAACCTTCTTGTCGTCGTTATTCATTTTTCGCCTCCTTTTCGTTGGCAATAATCGAGGGTTGGGCCGGATGCTTGGCACCGGCGCGGTGACATGATAGTTCCATTCCGTGGAACGAGTCTGATATGCCATAAGCTGCGTCGGCTGGCAACCGCGATGGTTCCATTTTTGGGAACGATACCTTTGTTGGCGGTAGCCATGAAGCTGATGGGCACATCGAAGTTGAAGCAGCTGGCCTGCTCCTGCAGCGAAGAAGTGAGCGGGGCGGTGTCGGCACTCGTCGCCGAACTGGAAGATGGGCGATGGCCGACCGCGGCCGAGCTCGTCAGGTCCTATCCGTCAGCGATTGTCGATGGCGCGCACGTTCATATCCCGATCGAGGACGGGCTTTGCGCCGACCTTATCGTCAACTTTGAAACCGAGATGATGCTCATTGAATTCGCTGGCGCAGCAGCCGCGTCCAAACATGTACGTAAAAAGGGGAGAAGGGCCGCATGACGATACGACCAATTCGATCTGACGAGGATTACCAGTCCGCGCTCGAACAGGCTCACTCACTGATCGTTCGCCATGATAAACGATCAATTGACGATCTGGAGGTGCTCCAGGCTGTGATTGAGAAATGGGAAAAGCAGCATCACGGCATCGAGGGCGCGACCCCAGCTCAAGCTATCCACTTCCGTATGAATCACCTGAATTTGAGTCCACGAGATCTCATTCCTTATTTAGGGAGTAAGTCGCGTGTCTCCGAAATACTAAATGGACAGAGGCAGCCGACGGTAGATCAAATTCGAGCTCTAAATCAGCATCTGAAAATCCCGGTTAGGTCATTGGTTGGATCGGCCAAGCATGAACCGGCAACGCGACAATCATCTGCATCGTTAGCAGCTGCCAAAAGGCTTCGCGCACTTCGAATGATGAAACCTACTGAAAGTCTCTCGAGCTTTGTCTCGCGCGCCAACATCGTTGCGCCAGCGGTAGCAATGTTGCGCAAGACGCGCACAGAACGAACCAACGCAAAAACCGATCTATCTGCACTGGAGGCATGGTGTGCGGCCGTCCTGCTGCGCGCAGAACAGGTCTCTGTTAAACAAAACGTCAAGGTAGTCGATTGGGAAGCAGCCGCTAGGAAGTTAGCTCAAGTAAGCGCGAACGATAGGTGGCACGATGACCTGAAAAAAACACTCAACGGATTTGGTGTTGTCCTGATCATATTGGAGCACTTGCCAGGAACATACCTGGACGGCGCGGCCATGCGCAGGGCAGATGGAACCCCCGTGATTGCTCTTACACTTCGACATGATCGTCTGGACAATTTCTGGTTCACGCTTCTCCACGAGTTCGCTCATGTTGCTTGTCACCTCAGTGGCGAGACACCGATAATTCTGGATGATCTGGATGTGGCCAGCGACGACAAGGTCGAAAAGCAGGCTGATCGCTTCGCGACGGACGCACTCATTCCGGAAAAGATATGGGCAAGGGTGACCGAAGAGAGCCGTTCGGAAGACCTTCTCGCGGTGGCGGAGGAAGCCGGAGTTCATCCGGCAATCGCCGCCGGAAGATGGCGGTTTCAATATTCGGATTATCGACGGTTCTCCAAGCTCTTGGGGCCTGGCCAGGTGAAGGCAGCGCTGACAGCGGAATAATCTGGCAAAGACGGATCTATCTATCACCTCTGACGCGCTCCAGGAACGGGCTCAGCATGCGTGGAAGACGCGGCTACGTTCGTGCGACCGGTCTTGCGCTTGACGACCCTGGGATTACATTTGAGGCGCTGTTCTATTGCTTGTTTGCTCACGAAGGTTGTTGCCGATAGGCACCTTGCAGTTCAGCGACCGTCAGGGGACGCAGCCGGCTATCGACTTCACTCGAGGTCGTTTTGGCCGCTGGTAAACTCGGGCATGATGTCGCCGGCCAGCAGCTTTTCCTTCGACAGCAGCCCGGCGTCCTCGAGCGCCTCGAAATCCGGTAGCTGGCGCAGCGTGTCAAGCCCGAACTGCGACAGAAAAGTTTTCGTCGTCACATAGGTATATGGCGCGCCCGGTTGCGGGCTGCGCGGCCCCGAGGCGATCAGATCCTGCGCGCGAAGCATGCCGATCAGGTCACGCGAGATCTCCTTGCCGAAGAAGCTCGACAGCTCGCCGCGGGTGATCGGCTGGAAGTAGGCAATGCACATCAGCACGAGCGCCTCCGCCTGCGACAGCTCTTTCGACCCCTGTCCCGCGGTGCTTGCGAATGCTGAGTGAATAACGTCGGCAAACGCCTTTTTGGTCCGGTGCTGCCAGCCGCCGGCGACCGCGACCAGCTCATAGGGGCGGCCGGCGAGCTCGGCGCGGATGTCGTCGATGATCAGCTCGAGATTGCAGTTCTTCCCCACCACCTGCGCGAGGACACTACGTGTCACCGGTTCGCTGGCGGCAAAGATCACCGCTTCGACCCGGCCCATCCATTCGCGCCAGCGCAGTTCCGGTGGCAGATGTTCGAGCTCGGTGTCGAGCAACGCCGGCTGTTGGTTCGGCTTGAGGCGGGTGGACGCTTCGCTCATCCCTACAGCCCAAACAGACGAAAGGTGGTGCGGCCGGAAAGCTCGCGCACGGCATCGAGTTGTTGCAGCCGGTCGAACAGACGGCGCGCCGCAAACCGCGACAGGCTTTTGGTCGTCAGCGATCCGGAGAGGGCGTCGTCGTCGAGCAGTCTTTGGACCACATCGCCCGCCCCCTTTGCCCTGAGCTTCGGTGCGACGGCGATGAGCCGCTCCGCCCGCCGCGACAGCTCGGCGGCCAACCGGCAGGCGTCCGCCGCCGCCTGCGCCAGCGCCAGGCACACTGCCCGCTCAAACCCTTTTCCGCCTGGCCGGATCCGCTTGCCGCAGCCAGGCTTGGACCGAAACGCCGGGCCAAAAGCGTGTGCCATCAGCAGCGGCAGCGGGCGCGGCCAGCGCAGGTTTTGCGCCAGCACCAGGTCGGCGAGCCACCAGGCCAAAAGCTCGGAGTCGGACTGCATGGCGACGACGTGGGCGGCGATTGCCGCCGCGGCGAACGGCGCCGGCCGCCCCGAGCGCGCCAGGTCGTCGATGTGTTCACAAACCGCGGCCAGCGCCTCAACGTCCCAATGGAGCCCGAGCTGGTCGACCATCCTTTCGAGCCGATCGGCGCTGGCGGCAACCGGCTGCAGTGCCAACTGGCGCCATGCGCCAAGCACCGCGCCGGCGGGGCCCGGATCGGCGCCGGCCGGGCAAAGCTGCCAGGCGTCGCGCAAGGCGGCCTCGTCCTCCGAGCGCCCGGCCAGCCGCATGCTGGCGGCAGCGCATTTCAGCGCCAGCCGCTGGCGCCAGGCGCCGGCCCAGGCAGGCAGTGCGCGGGCAAGCACGTCGAGCGAAGCCAAGGCGGCGCCGGCGCAAAAGGCGGCGTCGGCGTCGGTGACGACGGCGCCGTTCTCCTGCGCCCAGGCCGGGACGGCCGGCGAGAGAGCGGGAACGGCGGCGGCGGGGTCGAGGCGAATCATGATTGTGGAGGGTAAAGCAGCCGTGCGCTTTTTGCGACAAACTTTGCACCAAAACGCACAGGCTGTCGGCGTTATAAAACGAATGATAATGTTGCATTATCATTCGTTGTTTACGAGCCTAGGGAACCATGGTAGAATACACCCGAAAGGTAGATTTTTGGAGTCTTTCGTGTCCCTGAACATCAAAAATCCGGCCACCGTCGCTCTCGCCGACGAACTCGCGCGCCGCCAGGGTATCAGCAAGACAGCAGCCATTCATCAGGCCCTTAGCGAGCGCTTGCATCGCTTGGGCTTTGGAGAGACCGCTCAGGAGCGTCTGCTGGCAGAATTGCGCGCCATCCGAGAAAGAGTTGCACGATTGCCTGAACTGGATAGTCGCAGCGACGAGGAGATCATCGGGTATGACGAGCATGGAATCCCTAACTGATGGTGATCGATACCTCAGCCGTTGTAGCGATCCTTCGGAGCGAGCCTGAGGCAGCAAGGCTGGAACGAGCGCTGGTCTTGGACCCAATCCGTCTGGTCCCGGCAACCTGCGTGCTCGAGGCACGCATGGTGCTGGTCAGCAGGCGCGGCGAACACGCATTGGCCGAGATCGATCTTTGGCTGCGCAAAATCGAGGCCGACATCATTCCTGTCAACTCCGAATTGGTTGATCTGGCGACCCAGGGTTGGCTGACCTACGGCAAGGGCCACCACCCGGCGGCGCTGAATTTTGCCGATTGCCTGTCCTATGCTTTGGCAAAGCGCGCAGATGAACCGCTGCTTTTCGTCGGCAAAGACTTCTCTCAAACGGATATCGAAGCGGCATGAGCATGGCTGGCGACGCGCAACGATCATCCGCTGCTTCCGGCGAGGACGACATGCCCGACATCGTCGATATCGTCATGCAGATGGGCGATGCCGACCTAGCCTCGTCCCCTCCCCTTCCAGCCATTGCCAATCCCAGCCTGCCTGCGCATCTTGAGGCGCTCGCCGGCCGCGCGCGCGATTATATCGAGGCGGCGAGTTCGGCCAACACGCGCCGCGCCTACGCAGCCGACTGGAAGCACTTTTGCGCCTGGGCGCGCCGGCAGGGTCTGGAAGTGCTCCCACCTGATCCGCAGACCGTCGGGCTCTACATCACCGCCTGCGCGTCAGGTACGGCCACTGGCCACAAAAGGCCCAACACCGTTTCAACTATCGAGCGCCGGCTTTCGTCGCTCTCCTGGAATTTTGCCCAGCGCGGCCAGCCGCTGGACCGCAAGGACCGGCATATCGCCACGGTGATGGCTGGCGTTCGCAACACCCACGCCTCCCCTCCCCGGCAGAAGGAAGCGATCCTGCCCGAGGATCTGATCGCCATGCTCGAGACCCTCGACCGCGGCACGCTGCGTGGTCTGCGCGACCGCGCCATGCTGCTTCTGGGTTTTGCCGGCGGCCTTCGCCGATCCGAAATCGTCGGGCTCGACATTGGTCGCGACCAGACCGAGGATTCTTCGGGCTGGATTGAGTTTTTTCCTGACAAGGGCGTGCTGGTGACCCTGCGCGGCAAAACCGGCTGGCGCGAGGTCGAGGTCGGCCGCGGCTCCTCCGACGCCACCTGCCCGGTGGCCGCTCTGCAGACCTGGCTAAGACTGGCGCACATTGCGCACGGACCTCTGTTCCGGCGCGTTGCTGGTCAAGGCAGAGCCCTCGGTGCCGATCGCTTGAACGACCAGGAGGTCGCACGCCTGGTCAAGCGCGCGGCCCTGGCCGCCGGCGTGCGCGGCGATCTGTCGGAGGGCGAACGGGCCAAGAAATTCGCCGGCCACTCCCTGCGGGCCGGCCTCGCCTCGTCGGCCGAGGTCGACGAACGCTATGTGCAACAGCAGCTCGGTCACGCCTCGGCCGAGATGACTCGAAAGTATCAGCGCCGGCGCGATCGTTTCCGCGTCAATCTCACCAAGGCGTCCGGGCTCTGAAAAGCCCCCTCCCCTGCCCCGTTTTGTCCGCTGGGATGAGGCGGTCAGATCTCAGGCGATAACAATACCTCATCGAGCACAGCGAGCGCTGTATCCAGACTATCGGCGGCCGACGCTTCGTAGTCAGGCATGATCATCAACTGCGTTATGGCACGGCCCACAAATTCCGGGTTTAGCTTTTCCAACCGATCCTTGGTCCGGGAGACCTGTTCCGGGAATGCGCGCAGATTGAAGCGAACAAATGACGAGGTCTCTTATCCCCGACACGAATAGCTCGCGATCTCATCGGGATTTCCCTTACCGTCATAGGCAGCTTGAGTGGGATAAGCGCAGATCGGCTGGTGCTTGCCAGGGAATGCCTTGCTGCCAGCCGCGAGAGAGTCCGGAGCCTTGTCTTGGTTTATCCAGCCCTCGATGGCGGCCAAAGGATCAAAGTCGTCGAAGGCTTGGCCATCGCCGCAGTGGGTCATCCCCGGGATTATGAACATGCGCACGAAACGGCGAGTCGCTTCCAAATCGCCGCCGCCTGTGACCTCGACGACTTGCTTGTACCAGCGCACCAGATCGTTGGCCGAGAAGACCGGATCGGAAAGTCCCTGAAACAAGAGCAGCTTTCCACCGTGGGCAGCGAAGCTGGCGAGATACGTGCCGGTCGCATCATTGAGCTTGGCCGTATCCGCAACGCGTGCCGGATCCTTGTCGAAGTCGAACTTCAGGGGGTCAAAATTCGGCGCCGGGGGCGTCATGAAGTAGTATTGAAGCGAGCGGGCTCCCAGAACGATGTTGTTTGCATCCGACTGGGAAGTGGGGGATTTGCCCAGCTTCCACATTCTCCAGTCCGCGCCCGCAACGCCCGTATCATATGGCCAATCGCTGTAAAGCTTTTCGCCATCGGAGCTTTCCGGACCCGCGAACGCGCGGCTCATGGCCTGCACTTGACCAGCCGTGAGGCAGCTGTCCGTCTTATCGCCTTGGCAGGACAGGACCTTTGGGTCGAACCGGCACTGCTGCCAGGCGTTGATGACGCCATCCTCAATGCCATCGCGGGCATCACAGGCAGCGAGAACCGCGTTGGCGACGAGGTTCAGATCCTGCTGGGAGAAGGCGCGGGATAGAATGGGATGGCCGGCCTCATCCTTGGGAGCGATGCTCATGTACTCGCGAGTATCCCAGGCTTGGGCAATGTTGGCGGCACTGAGACGAAAACCCGGGCTACCTGCAACAATCCCGTCGAACTCGAGCGGATATCGCTGAGCCGCTATCAACGCCTCACGACCGCCATTCGAGCATCCCATGAACACCGACTTTTTCGGAGCCGCCCCATAGAACTTGGCCACCACCTGCTTCGAGACCGAAGTGACTTTGCCAATGGAGGCGTACGCAAAATCAATGCGTGCGGCTTGATCGACCCCGAAAGCCGGATCGGGGCTTGGGTGCCCGCCATCCATGCTTACAACAGCGTAGCCGCGCAAGAGCCCGGGAGCCGCGGTCGAGTTCCGGCAAGGAATGGTCCCGACGGCCGGCGCCAGGAAGCCATCAACTGCGCCGCCGCCCTGGAAAAGGAACATGTCGTTCCAGGTCGTCGGAAGACGCACCTCAAACCGGGTGCCATATGATTGACCATCGACCCCCTGGCGTTTCCCGATAACACCTCGGACAAGGCAGTGCCCGCCCACTTTTACCGCCTGAGGCGAGGCGCCGGTGAATGCAGTGAAGGGATCTGCGGGGATCTCCTGCGGCTTTTGAAGGCTAGCCTCGGTAAAGATCACGCTTGGAATTGTGAGCTTGGCGATGGACCGGCACGCCTGATCCGACGCGTTTGCCGCCAGTGCAGGCGCACATACACATATGATCGCCAAAATCAGTGCCAGGGTGCACCCGCGGTCCCGCAGCTTGAGCCCGTTAGCCAAGAACATACCCATCCTCCCTGGATGCCCCCGATAGCCCGAAAGCTGATCGCATTGGTAGCTAGTTGTGAGCTTTCAGAAGGTTATCCATCCGGTCCGAACCGGGAAAGCTGAGGTTGTCGAAGCTTCAGTGATTCCAGTGGGACCGGATGAACATCCATAAGAGTACCCGTCTGACGCCGCTCGGTCGAGAGCGAATTGTAATGCAGGTCGAGAGCGGACAGACGCCTGAGGCCGTCGCCAAAGCCGCAGGCGTCTGCCCGCGGACGGTTCGCAAATGGCTCGACCGGTATCGCGCCGAGGAAATGCCAGGATTGCGGGATCGCTCATCTCGCCCTCATCGGCTGCGCCGGCCGACGCTGGTGCGCGCGAGCGGTTGGATGGGTTTCTGACCGAAATGTTGGCCGGTAACATAAGCCGCTTCATCTTGCTTCGCAAGTTCGAGCTCGGCAACAATTCCGCGGCGGCAAACCGGCTGCTTGACCGACTGGAGTTCCTGCGCGGTGGGTCTTGATCCGCAAGTGCTCGCCGGCATCCGCAACACCGCATCGCTCGCCTGCGTCGGCAGGGTGAGCGCTATGTTCACCGATGGCTTGCGCGATATCAGCTCGGATCGACGCTGGGCGATCCTTGCCGTTTGCGCCGTGGAATGGGAGGCGGCGGTCGCCGATGCCGTGGTCGAGACCCATGACCGGATCGTAAGGAAGACCTGGCGAGAGACTAAGGAGGAAACGGGCTTGACGCTGCAGAGGCTCTATTCGGCCGACATATGCGAGCAATTCTATGAAGCGGACCGCGACGCCATTAGCCTCCTGCCGGTTTTCGTGGGTTTCGCGGGGTCGACAGAGACGGTGCGACTGAATGCCGAACACAGCGAGTTTCAGTGGGTCCCCTTCGATCAAGCGGTCAACATGGTTCCGTTTGCCGGGCAGCGGAACGTGCTCAGGCACGTCCAGAAAGAGTTCGTCGAGCAAGAGCCAAATCGCTGGCTGTTAATTCATCCGCCACGCTAGGCAGCCGGGACGACGCGAGCGGCCGATTCCCACCCCTCCGGGCCGTCAGGGAAGGTGGAAAATCGACCCAAAGCGTCCTCCAAGCGGCGAATTTCGAAGTAAGTTTTCCGCCTTGCTGGAACCCTGCACCTTCATAGAAGCGCAGAGTGGACTCCCTCCGAGATCCAGTCGCCAACAGAACCTTGTAGCAATCGGCGTTCCATGCTTTGTCGAGCGCGGCATGAAGGACGGCGCGGCCCAGCCCAGTAGCCCAGTCCGGCGATGGTTGGCATCTGTCACGACGTTTTCGATTACCCCGTAAAGACGGGCTCCCCGGGACAAGTTGGGAACGATCGCGAGTGTGCAGGACGACACGAGCAGCCCTGCCATATCGACCACGAAGACAGTGATCCGATTCGTATGATTGGAAAGTGGATAGTGACAGACCCTCAGCCTTCAAACCAACAACACACGAGCATGGGCGGGTAACCGCTGCATGTCGGTTGTCCACCCTACTGAGACAGATGGGAACCGGACAGCTCGCGACCCTTTTCGGACCTTGGTTCGAGAAAGCTCTACCGGAAGCAAGATGTTCGTTCGTAACAAAATGGACCGATCTCTGCTCTGTGGCGTGTGCGTTCAAGCCGCTCGGGGCGATACCCGCAGAAACCAGCGAGCTTACCATCGAACACCTGCTAAGCTCATTAGCAATGAAGCAACGAAGGTGGAGGCTAGGTGTTTAGTCCCGGCATTTGATGGGTGGGATCGAGTCGGAACCGTTCGGGCTCTTTTGCCCAGATTTTGCAGATGAACTCGTAGGGTGTTAGGCCCTTGAAGGTCTTAAGCCGGCGCGCGAAATTGTAAGCTAAGATGAAGTCGGCGAGATGCCGGCGCAGTTGATCGTGATCGTCATAGTGGAAGCGCTTGACGGTGGCGTCCTTGATGGTCCGATTCATCCGCTCGACCTGGCCGTTCGCCCAGGGATGGTTGATCTTTGTGAGCCGGTGCTCGATGCCATGTTCGTCGCAGATGCCGTCGAAGATGTGCTGAAGGGATGCTGGTCAAGGTCGCCAACAAGGATACCGAAAGCGTCGTCTCGGCACTGATCAAACAGGCACGGAAACTCCCCGGCGAACTGTACCAGTCGTTGACCTGGGACCGAGGTAAAGAGCTCGCCGATCACCAGCGCCTGACCTTGGCCTCCGACGTCGAGGTCTACTTCTGTGATCCGCGGTCGCCGTGGCAGCGCGGCTCCAACGAAAACACCAACCGATTACTGCGCCAATATCTGCCGCGCGGAACCGATCTATCCCTGCACAGCCAGACTAAGCTCAGCGCGATCGCACGGCAGCTCAATGAGAGGCCGCGAAAGACCTTGCTTTATCAAACCCCAGCTGAAAAGTTCGCGGAGTGTGTTGCAGGGATCAGTTGAACCCACCCCGCTAAGCGGGCAGAATTTCTGCGACAGCATTTGCTGAAACCCTACTTTACAACAGTGTGGCGCTTCCGGCCGAGCGAAAGCCGGATCGGGAGGTCTTGGGACGATATCATTGTATCAATCTCGACGAAGTTGCCGTTGATCCGCACACCTCGTCCCGAGATCGCCCTTCGCGCTTCCCCTTTGGAGGAGGTCAATCCGGCGCGTACCAGCAAATCCACAAGGGCTACTCCGGCCAAGCCCTCGGCGTCATTTAGATGAAGCGTCGGTAGCCCCTCTGCGGCTTCGCCCTGCCCAAATGCTTGGCTAGCCGTGGCCTCCGCCTGTTTGGCGGCGTTAGTTCCATGTGCCAGGGCCGTAGCTTCGTTGGCCAGACGTTCTTTGACGGCGTTTAGCTCGGTTCCTTCAGCCTGTCCAAATCGCTCGATCTCGTCCATCGGCAGATCGGTGAAAAGCTTCAGGAACCGAACGACATCAGCGTCTTCCGTGTTACGCCAGAATTGCCAGTAATCGTATGGCGAAAGGCGATCTTCGTTGAGCCACACAGCTCCGGCAGCCGTCTTACCCATCTTGACACCTGAAGAAGTCGTCAGAAGCGGCGTAGTCACTCCGAAGACTTCCTTTCCATCCGTCCGCCGTATCAAGTCGATGCCATTGATGATGTTCCCCCACTGGTCGGCTCCACCCATCTGCAGACGGCAACCGGTCCGGCGGGATAGCTCAAGGAAGTCGAACGCTTGGAGGATCATGTAGTTGAATTCTAAGAAGCTCAGGTTCTCCTGCTTTTCCAGCCGCGACTTCACACTGTCGAAAGAGAGCATCCGATTGACGGAGAAATGCCTGCCGACGTCTCTCAGCATGTCGATCCAACGAATGCTGTCCAGCCAGTCGGCATTGTTCACCATCACGGCATCCGTCGGGCCGTCTCCGAAGACAAGGAGACGGTCAAAGACCTTTCTGATCCCTTCAATGTTGGCGGCGATCCGGTCGTCCGTCAGCATCGGCCGCGCCTCCGAACGGAAGCTGGGATCGCCGATGCGGGTGGTCCCACCCCCAATGAGAACGATGGGTTTATGGCCAGTCTGCTGAAGATGACGAAGCGCCATGATCAGAAGAAGATGGCCGACATGAAGACTGTCAGCCGTCGCATCGAAACCAGCGTAAGCGGGTACGACGCCTGCTTCAAAGGCGGCATCGACACCCGGCAGGTCGGTCCCTTGATTTACATAGCCGCGCTCAATGAGCGTCTTCAAAGCGGCCGAACATGGTTCGGAATGACCGGTTGATAAATCGGGAAGTGCCATAGGGAATCCTCCTGGTATTGCCGCCAGGGGGTCCTCTCAATGAACAAGCCGCCTGACGGCGGCTTGTTTCAAGGCATGATCGAAACGCGCCGCTCCTTATGGAAGCGTCGCATAATAGATTGCAGCGATGGGCGCGGACTTGATCATGTGCCGATGCATAAAGGACTTTATCCGCACCTGCAAGCAATCTGAAATGGCTACTTCGGGGAGCTGCCGAGCCTTTGTCGCGACGATTTTGCAACTGACTTTTGCACCGTCGCAGAACTCAACTTTTGCGACAACATCTCACCAAGGCGTCCGGGCTCTAGAAAAAAGTCCCCCTCCCCTGTTGCGGTCACTATGCATTTTTATATAGTCACCGTAGTCACAATGGTCACGGAGGCCAGAATGCAGTCTGCTCCAAAAGAGGATGCCAACTGGACCGTCGCTCGGGCCAAGGCGCGGCTGTCGGAAGTCATCGAGCGTGCGCAGGCGGCGCCGCAAACGATCACGCGCAACGGTAGGCCAAGCGTCGTTGTCGTCTCCGCCGAGGAATGGCAACGCAAGACGGTGCGCAAGGGTACGCTTGCGGAGTTTCTGCTGGAGTCGCCGCTACGCGGCGCGGAACTCGACCTTGAGCGTCAACGCGATGAACCGCGTGATCTGCCGCTGTGAGGCTACTGCTGGACACGAATGTCCTGTCCGAGGTGACAAGGCCGGCGCCGGACGCACGCGTTCTGGAATGGCTGGACAAGCTCGACGAGGATCGCTCGTTCATCAGCGTGGTGTCGATCGCGGAAATCCGGCGCGGCGTTGCTCTCATGGGCGAGGGTCGGAAGCGTGAGGCGCTGGCCGAATGGCTTGCCCGAGACCTGCCTCAGCGTTTCGAGCAGAGAGTCCTCCCCGTCGACGAGCCGGTTGCTCTGGCCTGGGGCGATCTGATGGGTCTTGCGAAGCGCCGCGGCCGCGGGCTGACGTCAATGGACGGATTGATCGCAGCCACAGCGATTGCCCAGGAGCTCACTCTGGCAACGCGTAATATGAAGGATTTCGAAGGCTTCGGAATAGAGCTCTTCGATCCGTGGACTGCGTGAATCGCCCAGCACCTCATCCCGAATGCTCGAAGCGAATTTCGAAAAAGAAGTGTGGGTTTGCTCTCATACCCTTTGCTGAAATGTTGTGACAGAGCGCATGGAATGCCACGCGCTTCAAATCGGAGTAGCCATCCAGGAAGCCTGAAGCCCTTTGAAGCGCATGTCCGTCAGCTATTCATAGCGTGGATGACTTTGATCGAAACAAACGATTTCATAACTCTTCGGAAATCTTGCATGGACAAAAGCACGTCCGCACCGATCACCCATCCAAGGAGAAATCTTCCATGCGCCCTGACGTGCAGTGGAGGTCGTGCCGAGAAGTGAGTCGCAACTGGCCGACCATGTCGGCGGTTCGACGCTAGTCGTCCCCAATGTTCCTGAGCTGCGAAGTCTTGCAGGCGAGCCCGCTGCCCAGCGCGATTCTGCTTGTGGGCGGGCTTATTGCCGCAGGCAGATCCGGTCGGCTCGTCTGGGCAGCGGATTGGAGACCCGGCCGGCAGCGCTACCATACAACATCAGCGCACTTTACATCTACGCGGTATTGCCGTGCTTCCAGTCGGTGCCATGTTTGGCCGACGCATGACGCGATGCGGCCTCCTGCACAGCCGAAGGCGTTATCGGATGTGCGACCGGGAAGCAGGTGGACAGTGCAGCACGTGTCACTCGCTGTGCGACGGTCTTTCGGGGAATGAAATCGGGCCAGTTCACGGCGCGGTGATCCAGCCAAGCTCTCGGCGTCATGGAACGGCAGGCGCCACGATCGAAGCATCTCATGTTGATTCAGGCGGACCCCTTATGAGGCGTTCTTTGATGCCGGTGATGCCTGACAGGCGGTTGCAGCTGCAAGCGACAATGCGGCCTATTTAGTTGGAAACGGAGGCAGGCCAATTTGGCTTGCCCGTCACTATGTGGAGAAAGAAATGCTGTGTCTAGGAATTAGCGGCGGACTTGACCAAGTCCATGAAAACCGATTCGAGCTTCGGAACGCCTTTATGCACGATGGCGCCGCGGTGCTCGTCCGAGACGGACGGGTGATAGCAGCCGTCGAAGAGGAACGCCTCAATCGGATGAAACACTCCAACAAGCTCCCAATTCGTTCGATTCAATACTGTCTGTCAGCGGCGGGGGTTCAGCTCAACGACATTGATCGTGTCGCGCTCTACGCCAGCGAGCCCTATGCCAACGCCATGCTTGAAGGTATGTCCGCATCCCACCCGGACATTCTCTCCATTCCGTTGGATGCTAAAACGTTGGTGCAGGATCTGTTAACGCGTGAGTTCGGCACTAAGTTGGACAGTTCGCGTATTTCATTCGTAAGTCATCATCAGGCGCACGCCGTGAGCGCCTTTGCAATGTCGGGCTTCGAACAAAGTCTCATTCTAGCGATTGATGGCTCTGGTGATTTCCTATCGGGCCTCTTGGCGGTAGGGTCTGGCACAGAAATTACGCAACTCGAGGCTTTCCCCGAGAACAATTCTCTTGGGCTGTTTTATCTCGAGACGATCCGCTATCTCGGCTACGGCTTGTTCGACGAGTATAAGGTAATGGGACTCGCGCCCTACGGCGACCCCGCTCCCTATCGCGAGCTCTTCGAGCAGTTCTACGAGCTCTCCGCCAACGGCGGTGGCTACCGTGTTCACCTCGACCGCATCGGTCCGGCGTTGCTCCGCAATATCGAGGTCAGGCGAAAGGGAATGCCCTTCACCCAGCAGCATCGAGATGTGAGTGCGTCACTGCAGGAAGCGCTTGAGCGGATCGTGTTCCACATTCTCCGGCATCACCGTGAGGCCACCGGCATGAAGCGGTTGTGCCTGGCGGGGGGGGTGGCCCACAACTGTACGATGAACGGTAAGCTGCTGTATTCAGGGCTTTTCGAAGACATCTTCGTGCAACCCGCGTCTCACGACGCTGGCTGCGCATTGGGAGCTGCGCTGATAGTCTCTAACGAGATGGGCCGCCCCGCGCCGTGTGAGCGACTGCAGGAGGTCTATTGGGGTCCTGATCTCGGGAGCGAGCGCGCCGTGCAACAGGAACTGAATGCATGGGCCGGACATCTCGAGGTTGAACGCTCTGATGACGTGGCAAGCAGTGCAGCCGACTGGATCGCCAACGGCGCCGTGATCGGCTGGGTGCAGGGTCGTTCGGAGTTTGGGCCACGTGCGCTGGGCAACCGCAGCATTCTTGCCGACCCTCGGCCCGCCGCAAACAAGGACCGGATCAATGCGATGGTCAAGAAGCGCGAAGGCTATCGGCCCTTCGCGCCATCTGTGCTGGAGGAGGATGCGAGCGAATTTTTCGACCTCCCGGACGGTAGGCACGAATTTCCATTCATGAATTTCGTCGTTCGCGTGCGTGACTCAAAGCGCGCCTTGCTCGGTGCCATCACGCACGTCGACGGTACCGCTCGCCTGCAAACAGTATCGCACAACGCCAATCCCGCGTACTGGGAGGTCATCAATGCGTTCAAGAAGCGCACAGGCACTCCAATTCTGCTCAATACGTCCTTTAACAACAATGCCGAACCGATCGTGGATTCGGTTGCAGACGCGATTGCCACCTTTCTGACGACAGAGCTGGATGGACTTGTGGTCGGGCCCTTCCTGGTAAAAAAGCGGGCTGCAACGCTGCAGGATTGGACTGCGCTTGCGGTTTCGTTGCCGCCCTATGTGTCCCTCCATCAAACCCGCGCTTACAAAGCGCCAGATCGTCGGGAAACTCACTGCGAGATCAGCACGACCCACTTCAACAGTGACAGTGTGCGAATTTCACACGACTTGTTTAATCTGCTGATGCGGATTGAGGGCGAAGCCATGTTGGGAGATCTCCTCAATACAATTGCGCCGGATCAGGCTAAGCGTGACGCTGTGATGGAGGGCCTGCGACGACTGTGGGAGCAGCGCCTCGTTCGGTTGCATCCCTCACAAGCTGCTCGCACGGATCAAGACTGCGATCAAACGCTGGACCAGCATAACAGGCTCTCAGCGTGATAGCGATGCCGCTATCCAAGCTCGGCGAATAAACGTGTTCATCGACGCCGCCTGCCAGCTCACTGCTGGCAGGCGGTCGACTTCATCACAGGGTTGATTCGTCCACTTCATGTTGGACGACCCGGACGCGCAGAAAAAAGCGCCTGCGGCGGGTCCTTTGTTAACCACCATGATGCGGGACCACAGCGACAGGGCGTGCCGGAGACGGTCAATCCGGCCGGCGATGTCGTCGCCGGCGGCGACGGTCTCATTCAGGATCAGCATCGACCAAAGAGCGAGGCCACTGCCGTTATGCTCGAGATCTGGGGACGGCGGCTTGGCGATCGCCGTCTACTCGGCGTTTCTCGAACTCACTGCATGCAAGACCGTGACGAAGCCCTTCACATTGCGGGTCGGGACATAGCTGGCTTCTTGGCGCGCTACCACCGCTAGAGATGCAGACTTCGCCCGACAGCTCCTGCTGGAGCGCGGTTTGGATCTGATGGCAGAATTCTTGCGGAGACGCGGACAAGTGGGGAGCACTCCAACCCTACACACGCGTCACTGGCTATCAGTGTTGACCGTATAATCTTCGGAATGGCAATGGCATATTTTACAAAGCACGACCG
Source organism: Mesorhizobium sp. M0074 (assembly GCF_040322975.1). Taxonomy (NCBI): domain Bacteria; kingdom Pseudomonadati; phylum Pseudomonadota; class Alphaproteobacteria; order Hyphomicrobiales; family Phyllobacteriaceae; genus Mesorhizobium; species Mesorhizobium sp. M0074. The sequence continues at coordinate 2,783 of NZ_JAMYUM010000024.1, read as the reverse complement.
CAATCAAATTATATACCGCAGCTGGGAAGAGCCGGAACAGTCAAGCGCAAGGATGAGAATTTTGGTCCTCAAGCTTGATCATGTCGGCGACTTTTGGATGTCTCTAGGGCCCCTAAAGGACCTTCGTCAGCGTTTTGCGCATGCCCACATTACGCTGGTGGTGGGAAGCTGGAACATCGCTACTGCAAAACAGTTCGACCTCGCCGACGATCACATTGCTTTTGACTTTTTTCCTCGCAACCCAAAAGTCAAAACGCGCAAAAAAGCCGCCGACATAAGGCCGCTGCTGACCGGCGAGTTTGATCTTGCCATTGATATGCGTGTTCCGGAAGAAACAAGGCCCATCTTGCTTGAAGTCCCCGCCAGGCACCGTGCGGCGATAGTTGATCCGTACAGCATGCATCAGATCGATATTGCGATAGCGCCATTCAATCTGAAACTGCGCAGAACCATCCTCTACAAGCTGGTCCAAAAAATAGGGCTTGCTAACAAAATCCCTCGTAGATGGCTTGATTGGTTCATTGACCGCAAGCAGGTGCGTCTCCAGCATGTGTCAGAAATCCTCCTCTTTCTGGTCGCAAAGGCAGCTGCCTATTTCGAAAGCGGAGCGGGTCACCCACAGAATTCGACTACAGGCAATGCCCCGATTGTCGTGGCTCCGTTCTCCAATTCCAGCCTGCGAGATTGGCCGATTGAAAGTTTTGGCAAAGTTGTCGCTGCTCTTTCGACCCGTGGTGAGGTGGTCCTCGTTGCCCGTGGCGAATGCCTGGAAGCGCTTGAGGAGGTTGCGAACATAGCTCGGGATCGTGGAGCCGCGAACATTCGGACGGCTGTCGACTTGTCGGAATTGGAATTCAATTATCTCGTGAATTCGGCCGCGCTCGTCGTTTCGAACAATTCAGGCACCGGGCATGTCGCTGCCCAGCTTGGCCGCCCTACTATCGGCATTTTCACGGCGTCACATCTACCGGAGATTTGGGGGTTTCGAGGTCCCCTGGTCAGCATGCTTATGAGTGTTATTGAATGTCGCGGGTGTGGTCTGGACCAAGTGCGGCATTGTCCGGTCAAAGTCCGATGCAAGTTCGACATCACGCCGGATCTCGTGATTGCCGAGGTAAACGCCTTGATGAATCATTGTAAGGGTACGGCACAAGCTTAGTGGCTCGCGGTCACCATAACCGCGATTGCCCGGATCTTGGTCGCTGATTCAATCGCTACAAACATCTAAAGGCCGAAATTCAGAATTGAATCGACTTGGTCGAAGGACCGCAGTGGCGATGTCACCCCCTGGGCCGGGCGACCATTTCGTTTTCGTTCGCATGCCCGTCCATAGCGACAGCGCCACTAACAGCAGATGAACCACACAAAGTGAGGGAGACCCCAATTAAGTGCCAAGCGACAGCTGGCCCAAGGCGCCTGGCTGAAGGCGCATGAAAACCTCGTCATCACCGGGCAGACCGATCCCACGACATAATGCACACCTCGCTATGTTATTGAAAAAGCTGGATCTGCTGATCCTGTGATTGTGATAATGGACTGTGTCCGCTCCTGCCGGAATGGTGCTGGATATCGAGTTGCTCGATATCTTCATGACGGATGATCCAGGGCGTACCCTTGCAATACTGCTCGGCCTTCAGATCGCCGGCGCGGATCATGCGCAGCACGGTCATTGGCCGCAGGCCGAGCTTCGCAGCCGTTTCCTGCAATGTATACTCGCCGCGCTCCGACCGTTCGTCCTTTTTGTAGACGGCGATGTCGTGCTGGTTGCGGAAAGTGCAGACACGGGACTGCGTCCATCCGTTCAGACGACCCGTGGTTTTGCCGAGCCGGTTGAGAAGCGATGCGATCGCTCTATCCGGCAATTGGCGTGCCAGGGCACGGATCAGGTCCTCGATGTCCGGCGGGGCGCCCCAACGGTGATGGCCTGCCTTGTTCTTCCTGACCGAAAGCGCGGTATGGTCGCCGCCCTGCCAATGCACCAGCATTTTGATGTGGTCGTCTTCGATGGCGACGACAATCTCGCGGATCACGGCACGGATGATCCGCTTGCGCGTGATGGCGGTGGCGTTGGCATGATGCCATGCCAGTTCGAGATCGGCGCCCATGCGCAGCAGGCTCCGCCGTTCCTCTTCTCCCAGAGCCTCAGGCTTGTGGCGGTCGAGCGCGTCAAGCTCGTCCTGACGCTCGCGGACGGCTACGAGCGCGGCATTCCAGCGTCGCTCCAGTTCGCCTGCTACAAGCCGGTTGTCCGGGTCGACGGCGTCATACTGGCGGCGTGCATGGGCGGCTTCATAACGTGCCTGTTCGAGTGCGAGCTCCACATGGCGCCGCTTCTCTCCAGCCTGCACGGTGGAGGTCTCGATGGCCTTGATCGCCGCTTCCATGCCGAGCGGTTGAAGGCGTTGAAGAACCTCCGCGCTGACCGCCTGATCGACCCGCAACGATCCGAAGCCGATGCACGGGTCGGTTCCGTGGTTGACCTGCGCTCCGCGGCAATGATAGCGCCCCGTATTGCCGTTGCTGCCGGAATAGGAGACATGCAGCTTGCGGCCGCAATGGCCGCAGCGCAAGAGACCGCCGAGCAGCAACTCGCCCCGGCGAAGAGCACCGCGCGGCACCAGGCCTTTGCTTGTGGCATTGTCCGTGATCAGGCGCTGATTCCTCTCAAAATCGTGCCAGCTCAGGTAACCTTCGTGATGGTCGATGAGCAAGACCTCCCAGTCGGCGCGATCGCGCCTGATCCCACGCAAAATCCGTTTGCGTCCGGCCTCTATGGTGACTTT